>JANONZ010000456.1:0-2265 GCA_031421095.1 Thermomicrobiales bacterium | reverse complement strand
GCGGTCGCCAAGTCGCTCGGCCTGCCGACGCAGTCGTACATGGCCCTCTCGGACGGTCCGATCCTCGACGCGCAGGCGGGCGCGGAGACGTTCGGGAGCGCGCTGATCGCGGCGCTGGCCGGGGTCAACTCCGTGTCGGGTCCCGGGATGCTGGACTTCCTGCTCGTGTTCAGTCTGCCGAAGCTCGTCTTCGACGACGAGATGTGCGGCCAGGCATTGCGCTTCGTGCGCGAGGTCAAGGTCGTCGACGACCTGCCGGTCGACCGGCTGATCGAGCACCTGATGGCCGACCAGCACCTGATCATGGCCGACCATACCTCCGCCCACTGGCCGACCGAGCTCTACCTGCCGAGTGCCATCGTCGATCGCGACAACCGCGAGGCCTGGGTTCGCCAGGGGTCGAAGGACACCTACCAGCGTGCCTGCGAAGAAGTGGACCGCCGGCTGGCCGCCTATCGGCAACTCGAGACTGACCCGGCGATCGATGCCGAGTTGAGGGCCATCATCAAGGCCGGCCTGATCTCCCAGACGGACCTGCCGGTGATCCCGGTCGCCCCGGAGCCTGTCGTAGCGAGTGGCCCGGGCACCGGTGAGCGACGGCACAACCCCCGCCGTGAACGACCACCGACATGACAAGCGTAGGATCGGCACAGCAAACGGAGGTCCACGATGGCTGAGTCGAACATCCTGACGGCGGCCGAGCTGGCCTCGGTCCGGCGCGAGTATCGCGGGGCGACACTGCTCCCAAAGCGGACGTATCACGACGCCGGCATCTTCGATTGGGAACGACGGGAGATCGTCCATCGCGACTGGGTGATGGTTGCCCGGGAGGAGGACGCCGCAGAGCCCGGGACCTACCGGCTCGTTGAGGTCGATGGTGACGCGCTCGTGGTCGTGCGCGGCCGGGATGCGCAGTTGCGCGCCTTCCATAACGTCTGTCGGCATCGCGGCACGGCCGTGGTGGAGGAGCCGGCCGGCAAGGTCGTCCGGTTCCAGTGCCCCTATCACGCCTGGATCTACGACCTCGATGGTCGGCTCATCCGGGCCAAGCACACCGACGATCTCGATGACTTCAGCTTCGATGGCTTCGGGCTGGTGCCGGTCCGCCTGGAGACGTGGCAGGGCTTCGTGTTCGTCAACCTGCAGCCGGAGGGCCCGTCCCTGCGCGATCAGCTGGGCGACCTCGTCGAGCAATTCAGCCGCTTCGACTTCTCGAAGCTCCGCTCCGCCAAGCGGATCGAGTATCCGGTGGCCGCCAACTGGAAGTTCATCGCCGAGAATTACGCCGAGTGCTATCACTGTCCGGGGGTCCATCCCCAGCTCAACAAGCTGACGCCGTACGACCTGGGCGGTGACTACGAGCCGCATGGCGCATGGCAGGGTGGCTGGATGGAACTGGTGGGTGGGGCGGAGACGATGGCCCTGGACGGCGGGCACGGCTCGCGCGACGGTCGGCCGCCGATGCATGGGATGACCCCGATCGATGAGCGGCGGATCTTCTACTACTTCCTCTGGCCGACGACCTTCATCTCGATCCACCCCGACTACCTGCTGCTCCATCGGCTGATCCCGGATGGACCGGACCGGACGCGGGTCGTCTGCGACTGGCTGTTCGAAGCCGAGACGATCGCGATGCCCGGCTTCGATCCGTCCGATGCCGTGGCGTTCTGGGACCTGACCAATCAGCAGGACTGGCATGTCTGTGAGCTACAGCAGCGAGGGACGCGTTCCAGCTCGTGGGTGGCCGGCCGATATTCGGACCAGGAGGCGTCCGTCCAGGCCTTCGATCGGATGGTCGCCGACCGATATGCGGGCGATCCGATCAGTGCCGCGCGCACGGTCCGTGAGCGGTACGACGTGCCACCGCCCAAACCGAATGCGACGGCCGCCGGCGATGGCGCCGATGGTGTCGAGCATGTCCGGGCTCGGTCCGCGGCTCGTTCAAAGGCGGCCTCGGCCGGTTGACGAGTGCCGTGGGCCGTGGGCCGTGGGCCGCGGGACCACCAGACGCCCAGCCGGCACTCGGCCCCGGGCCGATGTTCCGCCTGGGCCCGGGCCGGGCTCGCACCCAGGCCGGCGGCTGAGGGGCCGGCGGTCGTTCTCGGCCCCCAGCACGCGTCAGCCGGCCGAGGCCGCCTTTGAACGAGCCGCGGACCGAGCCCCGACACGCTCGGCGCGCTCGGCGCCATCGCCGGCGGCCGTCGCATTCGGTTTGGGCGGCGGCACGTCGTACCGCTCACGGACCGTGCGCGCGGCACTGATCGG
>JANONZ010000455.1:0-1695 GCA_031421095.1 Thermomicrobiales bacterium | reverse complement strand
GCGCAACCAGGCCGCCGGCTCGCCGGGTGTCGCGTCGTCGTACTCCTTCCAGTGCTCGAACGGCTGAGCGGGTACGCCGCCGGCGAGACGCAGCAGCGGACCTGTGTTCGAGGCGCCCGGGTGGGGCCCGAGATCGATGCGGCGTCGGTCCGGCCACGTGCGTCCGCCGTCCGTCGAACGGAGGTGGTAGACGCGCATCCCGAGCAGGCCCTGGGTGCGCGGGTTGACCCACGGTCGCGCTGGATCCGAACGATCCGTCCACAACACGGACGCGATGAGCTCGCCAGGCGTCAGCTCGGCGATGTACCAGCCGCGAGTCTCGCCGGCCCAGTCATCCCACGTGCGTTCGGCCAGACTCAGCGAACGCATCTCCCAGCTGTCACCGCCGTCGCGGGAGGCGAACACGCCTGAGTGCCCGTCCGCGCCCTCGCGGTCCGACCCGAGGCGGCACGTGGCGAGGACCGTGCCGTCCGCGAGCAGCACGGCCGACGTGGCCGACGCCGTCCGCTGGTTGACCGGCGCAGTTCGCGCGTCCCAGATCGTGCCCGAGGCGACGACGTCCATCGTTGTCTCCATGTACGGCGATTGTCGACAATCTATAGTAGCCATCGTCCGGTCGCACGGTCCGGGCGCGACCCGCCCTTCAGAGGAGTCAGCGTGTCCCCGCTCAGTCCAGTCACCACCGAGTCACTCATCGGCCGGCTCAAGGCCGAGCTCGACACCCCGGCCCTCCTGCTGGATCTGGGCCGATTCGAGGCGAACATGGGCCGGCTCTCGTCCACGATCGCGGCAGGCGGCAAGGACTGGCGCCCCCATTCCAAGGGCCACAAGTCGCCCTGGATCGCACGCCGGCAGATGGACTTCGGGGCGATCGGCGTGACCTGCGCAAAGATCTCCGAGGCGGAGGTCATGGTGGATGGCGGCATCCCCAGCATCCTCGTCGCCAACGGACTCGCCACGCGTCACAAGATCCAGCGGGCGGCCCGGCTGCAGGCCCGAGCCGAAGTCATGATCTGCGCCGACGACCCCTACCACGTGAATCTGGCGTCCGAGGTCGCCGTCGATGCCGGCGTCGAGATACCGATGGTCGTCGACATCAACATCGGCATGGACAGGACCGGGGTGACGCCCGGTCCGGCGGCGCTGGAGCTCGCGCGCGCCATCGACCGCGCCGACGGCCTGCGTCTGGCGGGGATCATGGGCTACGAGGGTCACGTCCTGACGGCCTGGCCAAATGAGGCGAAGCGCGCCCAGACAGTGGCGGCGATGGACGGCCTCATCGAATCGCGCCGGCTCATCGAGGCGGACGGCATCCCGGTCGGGATCGTCAGCGGTGGCGGCTCCGGCAACCACATGTTCGCGGCGGAACTCGATGGGCTGACCGAGCTCCAGGCGGGTGGAGCGTGCTTCATGGATCCGTTCTACGGCGACCTCTGTCACCTCGACGAGCTGGGATTCGTGTACGCCTTGACGATCCTCGCGACAGTCACCAGCCGGCCGACCCCCGAGCGGGTCATCACCGATGCGGGATTCAAGACGCTGTCGGACAACGATGAGTGGCACCCGGTGGTCCTGGATCACCCGGACTTCACGCTGGCCTACCTGTCGGCCGAGCATGGCGTGTGGCTACGCAGCGCGGAGGGATCACCAGTGACGATCGGCCAGCAGCTCGAGATCATCCCCGACTACCACGAC
>JANONZ010000454.1:0-5165 GCA_031421095.1 Thermomicrobiales bacterium | reverse complement strand
CGACGCCGGCCACCCCGACCAGGATGAGGAACAGCGGCCATGCCTCGCCCCACGGGACGTTTGCCACTTCACGAATCAGGAAGACGACGCCGAGCCCGATCAGCCACGTTCCGGCCGTGATGGAGCCGCGGCGCGTTCCGGTCACGTGGAGGTGCCGCCGCCCGAGGGACCGTCGCCCGACGTACCGCCGCCCGAGGGACCGTCGCCAGGGCCGCGCCCGAGTGCGGACACGACCAACACGACGCCAACGCCGACGAGGACCAGGGGCCAGAACCAGTCGAAGTCGATCTCAGGCAGGAACTCGCGGGCCAGGAAGAAGATCCCGAGCAGGACGAGCAGCGTGCCGACGATCAAGGCGCCGGGCGCCCCATCCCGGGAGCCGCGGCCGGCATGTCGCTCGGCGCGGGCCGCTCGGCGAGCCGAGCGTCCAGGGTCAGTGGCCGACGGAGCCGTCCACCCGGAGGCGGCGGCCGGGGCCAACGGATCTGCGGGCGGCACAGCGCCCGGCATCGGCGTGAAGTGCGGATCGCCATCGGGCACGACGATGGCCATGACGATGTACACGACGAGGGCGAGACCCCCGGTGAAGACCACGAGCAACGCCCAGATGATGCGGACCAGCGATGGGTCGGCGTCCCAGAGATCGGCCAGGCCCCCAGCCACACCGGCCAGCATCCGGTCGTCGCGCGACCGATAGAGACGATCGTTCATGAGCAGCCCTCCTCGGGATCAAGCGTGAAGCTCGCGGCGTTGCCGTCCACGGTCAGGTCGATGAGGTCCCCGTCTCCGTCGTCGGATCGGGTCCACGTATCGCCGTCGTGCGCGAACCCGCGTTCGTCAAGGTTATGCGCGAAGGTCAGCTGGTCGTCCATCCGGATCCGGACGCTCGCGTTGGACGGGATGCACAGGTCGATGGCGCCGGCGTTGGCCGACAGGTTGCCGGTCATGGCGCCACCACCCAGGGTGATCCGGGCGCGCCCGGCGTTGGCGGAGATGTCGAGTCGATCGATGGTCGCCGCACCGGCGTCGATCCGCAGGTCGGCTGCATTGATATCGGCGCTGACGCTCGTGAGCGAGGCTCCCGCCAGCTTCAGGACGCTGCTTCCGGCATTGGCCTGAAGTTCGATGGAGCGGAGGGCGTCGGCTCCGACGCTGATCGTCCAGTCCTGGCGCTGACCGCCGCGGTCGTCGGTCGAACCCAGGCCGAGCAGGTCGTGCGATGCGACGACGGGCGGGGGATCGCCTCGGTAGTCGGCGTGGACCGTCCATGCCGTACCCGGCTGGACCGACACATCGGCCGTTCCGCAGGGCAGGTTGATGACCAGCGCCGCGTCAGCGCTGAAGTTGCCGGAATCGTCGAAGGTATTCGTATCGCGTGCCGATAGCGAGCAATCGACGAAGCTGGCGATCCCCAGCCCGCCTGAGGCAAGCGCCCCTCCGGCCAGCGAACCCAGGAGCAGGGCGACGGCGATGACACCGATCAGACCCGCCCGATAGCGACCAAGCAGCAGGGTGAGCCCGATGACGACCAGGACCAGCGGCCACAGCCGCCAGGCGTCGGCGAAGGCGGCGGGATCGATGGTGCCGGCCCGGGCCAGCAGCGGGATCCCGCCCAGCGGGATCAGGAATAGCCCCCAGAACAGGAGGCCACGGCGAATGCGCATCGTCGGGTCCCTCAGACAGACGAGTTGAGCCCTCTCCTCGGTCGGCGCGTGCACCGACTCCCCGGAAGATCACGACCATCATGGCGCACCGTACCGGCCTCCGCCGGTGCCGCATGTCATGAAGCAACGGGCCGTCGATACGGCCCCAGAACGGCCGGCGTTGCTTACGCGGGGGACCGCACCGAGTCCGTCTCAGCCTCTACCGGCAGGCCGACGAGGTCGGCGCTGGCACGCCACAGGCGGGCGATGATGGCCGGATCGTAACTGACGGCGTGCGTCGCCTTGGGCTTGCGATCGGCGAAGTACCGGCCGCTGACGCCCGCGACCTCCGGTGAGCTAGCCAGGTAGACGACCGTGTCGGCTCCCCGTTCCGGGCTGCGCATGAACGGCCGCATGACGGCCACGAGCGGCGCGAACAGGCGCGACGGATCCTCTGCGCTGAACGCGGTGTTCGTCATCCCGGGGTGCACGGTCGTGGCCGTGACGCCGGTCCCTTCCAGGCGGCGAGCCAGTTCGTACGTGAACATCACGTTGGCCAGTTTCGACTGGTCGTAGGCGCGCGAACCGGAGTAGCGACGCTCGCCCATCAGGTCATCGAAGTCGATCGCGCCCATCCCCTGGGCGGCGGACGAAACGGTGACCACGCGGGCCGGGACGCTCGCCACGAGCCGGTCCAGCAGGAGGTTCGTGAGCAGGAACGGGGCGAGGTGATTCAGCGCGACGGTGCGCTCCAGGCCGTCAGCCGTGACATGACGGTGCGACCAGAAGCCGCCGACGTTGTTGACCAGCACGTCGAGCCGGGGATACGTGGCGAGAACCTCCGCGGCGAGGTGTCGGACTTCGGCCTGCGACGAGAGGTCCGCCACGAAGACGTCCACCGCCGCGTTCCCTGGGGCCCGGCTGATCGCGGACGCGGCGGCCTCGGCTCGGACCCGGTCGCGGCCGGTGATGCCCACGCGGGCGCCCATTCCCGCCAAGGCCGTGGCGGTGGCCCGGCCGATCCCGCCTGTGCCACCGGTGACGAGGACCGTCGCGCCGGCCATGGACGGGATCGGACCGGTGGGTCGCATCAGGCGCCGACGACGCCCTGTGCCGCAGGCTGGCTCGATCTGATGGTCGTCGTCGGGCCGCTATCCGGGGCGGCGATGACGTACGCGATCAGCCCGAGGAAGCCGAGGTTGAAACTCCCCAGGACGAGGAGTGAAACGAACCAGGTCTTGCGCTGCAGCTGGGCCGTCGCAAGGAGCGCACCGATCCAGGAGACAAAGCCGCCGATGAGGCCGGCCGTGAACGTGATGGCGCCGGCGAGGGCGACGCCGAGGAGAACCCAGGCAAGGCCGCTGCCCTGGATGCCGATGATGTCGGCGCCGCGCATGACGAACACGTCGTTGGCGATGGCGGTCCAGATGGAGGCGATGGCGACGCCGGCGCCGACGCCGGCGGTGATGAGGCTGGCGATGAACAGGCGGGTGACGGAGGGCTTGGACATGGTGATGATCCTGCCTTTCGTGGCGGTCGGAGGGTGGGGTGGGCGTCGAACGGTCGGTCAGGTGTCAGACGGTGATGGCCACCTTCCCGCGGGTGTGCCCGGACCCGACATGGGCCATCGCGCCGGCGAGCTCGTGGAGCGGATAGGTGCGTTCCATGACCGGCCTGACGGAACCGGCCTCGATCATCGCCGCCAGGGTCTCAAGGTCCTCCCGTCGCATCGCAACCAGGAAGTTCCCGAGCATCTGGCTGCCCAGCGAGAAGAGCACAGCGGCGCGCACGATCCGCCCGCCGCTGGCCATCCAGCGGTTGTTGAAGTTGCCACCGTTCGGGACCAGCATCCCGGTCGGGGTGAGGGCCTTGCGGAGGTCCGTCAACGAGCGATTCGAGACGTTGTCGAGGATGAAGTCGTAGCGCTGGCCCGCGCTGGTGAAGTCCTCGGTCGTGTAGTCGATGACGTGATCGGCCCCGATCGAGCGCACGAGGTCCAGGTTGCCGGTGCTGCACACGCCGGTGACCTCGGCGCCCAGGGCCTTGGCGATCTGCACGGCGAATGTGCCGATGCCGCCGGACGCGCCGTTGATCAGCACGCGCGAGCCCGGACCGACCTTGCCGTGATCGCGTAGGGCCTGGAGGGCGACGAGCGCGGCCATCGGCACGGAGGCTGCCTCGGCGAACGTGAGGTTCGCAGGCTTGGGCGCCAAGGCGTCCTCGCCCACGGCGGCGTACTCCGCGTAGGAGCCCGTGCCCCAGCCGAAGACCTCGTCGCCGACCTGGAACCGGGTGACCTGGCTCCCGATCGCCTCGACGACGCCGGCGACGTCCGTGCCACGGACGGCGACCTTGGGCTTGCGCAGACCGTAGACGGGGCGGGCGATGTACGGCAGGCCGTGCATGATCGCCCAGTCGGCAGGGTTGACCCCGGCGGCGCGTACTCGGACGAGCACGTCCGTCGGCCCGATCGCGGGCGCCGCGATGTCCTTGAGTTGCATGACGTCGGCGCTGCCGTAGGTGGTCTGGATCATGGCCTGCATCGGGGCACTCCTATTGGGCTATACGGTGTAAAGTTCGACAGGGCCGACTGTACGGTGTAAAGTCGGCCGCGTCAACCCCTGAATTTCACGACCGCGCCGAGATCGCGAAGGGAGTCCATGGCCACCACCCGGAGCGCCCGCCGCCGCCTCCCGCTCACCCGCGAGCGCGTGTTGGCGACCGCCCTGCTACTGGCTGACCAGGGCGGCATCGACGGACTGAGCATGCGCAAGCTCGGGCAGGCCCTTGGCGTGGAGGCGATGGCGGTCTACTACCACCTGGCGAACAAGGACGAGGTCCTGGACGGCATCGTCGACCTGGTCTTTGCCGAGATCGACCTGCCTGTGGAGGGCGCGCCCTGGAAAGCTGCCATGCGCCAGCGGGGCATCTCGATGTACGAGGTGCTCCTCCGCCACCGCTGGGCGATCGGGATGATGGAGGCCCGGGTCAACGCTGGTCCGGCCAATCTGCGCCACCACGACGCCGTCATCGGCAACCTGCAGGCCGCCGGGTTCGATAGCCCGATGGTCGCCCATGCGTATTCGCTGCTGGACGGCTACATCTACGGCTTCGCGCTGACCAAGATGAGCCTGCCCTTCGAGACACCCGAGGATGTCGAGGAGGTGACGCGGCGGATGATGGAGCCGGACCCCTCGAACGAATACCCGCACCTGGCCAAGTTCGTCAACGAGCACATCATGCGACCCGGCTACGAGTTCGCCGAGGAGTTCGAGTACGGCCTGGACCTCATCCTGCACGCCCTCGAGCGCGAGGTGGGCACGCGCAGTGCTTCGTAACGGAATCGACGTAATCCTTGGGAGGTCGCTCCAACTGCTCTACTGGGCTGCGAGCCGGGTGGGGGTCGAACCCACGACCAAGGGATTAAAAGTCCCGTGCTCTACCACTGAGCTACCGGCCCGCGCGTAGCCTACCCCGCTGGGCGATGACCGTCAGGCCGAGGCGGGTCGCGTTCCTCCCAGT
>JANONZ010000453.1:0-1535 GCA_031421095.1 Thermomicrobiales bacterium | reverse complement strand
GGCAGGATCTCGCGTTCGCCATCGACCCAGCCCTGCGCGCCCCAGTCCTTCACCAGCGCCAATTCCGGCTGTACGTAGCTCGCCACGAGACGCGGATTGTCCCCTAGCGCGACTTCCCATTCGGCCTTTTGCGCCACGATCCGCGCGCCGGGGAAGGTGCGTTCGCCGTCGGCCCGCAGCAGGCCCCCCGCATGGTCGAAATGCAGGTGACTCATGGCCACGACGTCGACGCTCGCGGGCAGGAACCCAGCCACCTCTAGGGCGCTGGCGATCCACGGCCCCTCGTAGACACGCATCGCGCGGGTCTTTTCGTCGGCTCGCTCGCCGATACCCGTCTCGACGAGGACCCGCCCGGAAGGCGTTTGAATGAGCAGACAGTTGAGGGCCTGAAGCAGGCGCCGCTTGTCATCGACCTCGTCCGCGACGAGCCCGCCCCACAGGACCCAGGGCACGGGCCCGAACAGTGTTCCGGCGTCGGACCGGAAGGTACCCGCCTGGACCAATGCGACGCGAGTACCTCCGCCGAGGTCACGGGCCCAGTCGACGGCGTCGTTCAACGGCATCGGATCACGACCCCGACGGTTTCTCGCTCGCCCGTCCGCCTTCGAAGTCGCGGTGGAATGCGGATGCCGTCGGTTCCGACTGGCCCTGGTACTTGGAGCCCAGCTCCGGCGACCCGTACGGGCGTTCGACCGGGCTGGACATCTTGAAGAAGCTGATCTGCCCGATCCGCATCCCGAAGTAGAGCGCGATCGGCAGGTTGGCCACGTTCGACAGCTCCAGGGTCAGGTTCCCCTTCCAGCCGGGATCAACGTACCCCGCGGTCGAATGGATGAGCAGACCCAGCCGCCCAAGCGAGGACTTGCCCTCGAGTCGTGCCACGAGGTCGTCGGGCAGCTCCACCCACTCCTGGGTCTGGCCGAGGACGAACTCGCCAGGGTGGAGGATGAACGGCTCATCGTCGGCGATCGTCAGCAGCTCGGTCAGGTCCGGCTGGGGCGCACGGACGTCGATATAGGCGTAGCGGTTGTTGCGAAAGACCCTGAAACTGCGGTCCAGATGGAGGTCCACGGACGAGGGCTGCAAGTCGCGTGGGTCGTACGGGTCGATGCGGACACGACCCTCGTCGAGGGCAGCCCGGATGTCGCGGTCGGCGAGGACGCTCATTTGGCGGGTGCCCCGGTCCCGCGCTCGGCGAAGAGCGTGTCGACCTCGCGTTTGAGGGCCTCGAGGTCCTCGAAGCTCTGGTAGACGCTGGCGAACCGGATGTAGGCGATCTGGTCGATGCCCCGCAGTCGCTCCATCGCCAATGCTCCGATACGCGACGACGGGATCTCGGTCACGCCGGCGGCGCGCAACTCGGCTTCGATGGCATCGGTGGCGGCCTCCGCGACTCCGTCCGACACGGGTCGACGGGTCAGCGCCTTGCGCAACCCCGAAAGGAGGCGGTCTCTATCGAATTCCTGGCGGGACCCGTCGCGTTTGATGACCACCAGTCGGGCCGCTTCCACCCGCTCGTACGTCGTGAAGCGCAT
>JANONZ010000452.1:0-2897 GCA_031421095.1 Thermomicrobiales bacterium | reverse complement strand
GCACGCCCGAAGTCCCTCATGTTCGTCCCGGATCTTCCCAAGACGCGATCAGGCAAGATCATGCGCCGCCTCCTGCGCGACATCGCGGAGGGGCGGGCCCTGGGCGACACGTCGACCCTGGCGGATGCGACGGTGGTCGATTCGATCCGGGACAACTCCGGCAGCGCGGAGGAATGATGTGCCGTTCGACTTCCTGAGGCGGAAGAAGGGCCCGTCAGGCCGCGCGGGGGCAGCCGTCACGCCGGGGCCCGCCCAGCCGGGGATCCCGTTTGACGCAGTCACCGAAGACTGGAGACTGGTGGGTCGGATGCTCGTCGACGGTCGCCTCTCCGAAGCGCTGAACAGGCGCGAGCCGATCGCCATCGACGAGGTCAGCTGGGCCCCGATCGATGGGTCCGAGGCGCTCGCCCCGGCCACTGGTCTCAAGTCGGTCGACCCGTATGACCTTGTTATCGTGCTGACGGGCAACGATTCGCTGCCCGAGATGTCGGACTCGGAGCGGAGGGCGCACAAGGTCCACAAGGTCTCGTACGAAGTGGCTCTCGAGGTTCCGCCGTACCGGGTCGTCGGAACCGTGTACCTGTACCCGGGCTCCGAGCCGGATCAGTTGCTGGGCCGCTCGGTGGAGATGTTCGTGCCGGTCGTTGATGCGACAGCGACGATCGGGGACCGGGCGATCGGACCGGCCGGGGTCGACGTCATCCTGGTCAACCGCGCCTACCTGCGAGGGGTGGAGCAAGTGGATGCGCGGACCGGTGAGCGCCACGAGAAGCTGCCTGGTTCGTCGCTGGGTGGCGTGAACTGGACGGACCGCACCCGCTGAAGGTCAGGCGCGGACCGTCTCCTTGGCCCGGAT
Organism: Thermomicrobiales bacterium; assembly: GCA_031421095.1. Taxonomy (GTDB): domain Bacteria; phylum Chloroflexota; class Limnocylindria; order Limnocylindrales; family CSP1-4; genus SPCO01. The sequence goes on along the minus strand of JANONZ010000452.1, from coordinate 2,041 downwards.
GGCCATCCTGAACCCGGTCCGGGGTGCCGGGACGACCTTCGGTGTGCCGAGCACGCGATCAGCCAGCTCTTCGAAATCGGCGGTGATCTTCTCTTTCGGGAACATGTCGATGACCGTTCTGCCCTCGTTGGCCGCGCGCACGAACAAGAGGCCGCCCGACCGGATGAGCGCCAGCGCCGGCATGCCGACCGTTCGCTCCATATCTGCGACGCTCACCCCGCTGTTGGCGCGATTGACGACCATCGCGAGGCGCCCGCGCCAGCCAAGGCCGGCCGCCACCTCACGCAGCTGTACTGCGGCTCGGATGGCGGGCACATCAGGGGTGACCGGGATGAGGATCCGATCGGACTCGTCGAAGATGGCCTGGTTCAGCGCGCTGTACGAGGGGTGCAGGTCGATCACGATGACGTCGAATTGGTCGCGTGCGATGCGGATCGCGCTTGCCAACCGGACCGGCTCAAGCACATCGGTGTGGAGCGGGGAGTCGGTCAGGGCGACGACACGCATCCCCGACCCGTGCGCCGAGGCAATCTCGGCCAACGACTCGCCTGGCCCACCCTCGTTTTCGTCGCGCCAGCTGTCGGCGACCGTCCGGATCGAGTCGATGCCGAGCGATGTCGTGACGTGGCCGGTCACGGTGTCCGCATCGATCAGGAGGACGGACTTTCCGTGCCGGGTCTGCAGGACCGAGGCGAGGTTCGTCGCCACGGTCGTCTTGCCGACGCCACCCTTGGGATTGAAGATCGCGATCGTCATCGCTCGGCTGTTCCAGCCGTCGACGCTAGCGGAGCCGCCGTGGAGGACCGGGCCGCTGCCGTCGTCGACGGTGGCCCGACGGATGCACATCGCCTCCGCCCGCCAGCGGATCGACTCGGCCGAATAGGGCCGGGTGAAGTACTCGTTGCCACTGTCGTCGCCGGGCATCGAGTTGAGTCGCTCGAGGACTCGTTGGGAGACGACGCTCAGGGCCGCGATGCGGCGACCCGAATCCCTGAGGGCAGCTGCGTACGCCCGCGATTCGTCATCGTCGATCTCGCCATCCAGGATGGCCAGGGCGACGTCCCGGCGAGCATCCAGGGCCGCTTCGAGCTCGTCCGGGCGATCGACCGCGATGACCTCGAAGCCCGCGCTCAGCAGCTCCGCGGAGACCGGGTCGGACTCGGTCTGCGGCAGTGCGACGACGATCGTGGGGCGGGCCATATCAGATCTCCTCGGAGGTTCGGTGGGATCAGCCGGCGACGTCTGAGTCGCGGGCTGCAACCTCGAGACCGTCGGCGGTCTCGGCGGTGATGCGGGTCTCGAAACCAGCCAGGCCAGTGATGGCCTCCGCCAGGTCCAGCCCGGCCTGGTGGCTCACGGTGAACACGAACTCGCCGTCGGGCCCAGATGCCACGCCGATCGCGGAGACACCCGCGACCCGGCTGAGAGTGCGCTTGAATGTCGCGATGCTGGCCACGCTGACCAGGCCGACTACGACGACCCGGGCCGTGGCCCTGGTGGCTGTGGAGGGACTCGCGACGGGCGGTGACTCGCTGACTGGTTCCTCAGCCGGGCCATCCTCGAGGGCGTTCGCGTGATCCCCGCCGAGCGCGGACCCGGTGCCGTCGTCATCGTCGAGTTCCCCGGTAAAGGATGCAGCCTCCGCCTCGGCCGCCGCGAAGGCACGTGCGGCCGCGATCTGCGGGTCGCTCTCCTCGGACGTGGCCGCGGGCGCTTCGGCCGGCACTTCGGCGCGGGTGGACCAGTCGACGATGGCGTCGGGCATCGGCCTGAAGGCCGTGACCGCGGCGTCACCGACCGAAGCCGCGACTTCCGTGAGACTTGGCGACTCGGGCATCGTCTCGGCCATGGTGGCGATACGTGTCGGGTCCTCTTCCGCCAGCAGGCGCTCGATGAACGTGGTCATCTGCGCCTCGTACTCGGCGACCGTGGCCGTGACCCGCTCGATACGGGTCTGGACCACTCCCTCGTGCGTCTCCATCTCATCATCGAGCGCGGTCTTGCGCATCGTGATCCGGCCCTCAGTCTCCTCACGGATCCG
>JANONZ010000451.1:0-3340 GCA_031421095.1 Thermomicrobiales bacterium | reverse complement strand
TGCTCGGACTCCCCGGTTCACGGAGTCCTTGCTCGTCAGTTCGGCACGATCCTACCGCAGGCGACACGGGCGCCGCTGTTCCCCGTCGGGTCGGTGACGTGATCGTCCCGGGCGTGCATGGATGACGATGGCAGACCCATTACCGTCGAACAGGGAGACCTGCCCCGTTGAGAGGGTCGCACCGTCGGACACCGCGTTGAGATGGCCGCGGCCAGCCACGTTGGCCACGAGGTTCGGGAGGTCGCCGGCGTGATTTCCGTGGAGCGCACCGGACGGGTTGTGGTGGCTGCCCCACGACACCATGCCGACGTCTGTTCAAGAGCATGACCTGCCTCCCCTAGCGAACTGACGTTATATCGTCTAACGCTATATACGTCCCTCCTGCCGGATGTCAAGAGGCCGTGTCGGACATGTGTCGTGTCGGACATGCTGGCGGCCGGTGGTCCTCGTGGGTCGTGGCACGCGATGGTTCATTGCACGATCCCCGAGTGAGCCTACGATGTGGTCCTTTCAAGTGCGAGGAGCCCCGATGACCACCATCCCACCCACGTTTCGCGCCTACGTCGCCACCAAGGGCAACGAAACCTTCGAGCGCGGGGTGCGCCTGTTCGCGGAGGCGGACCTGCCACCCGGCGAGGTCGAGATCCGCGTGGCCTGGTCCAGCGTCAACTACAAGGACGGCCTCGCGACCCGCTTGGACGGCAAGGTCGCCCGGATCAGTCCGCTCATCCCCGGGATCGATCTCGCCGGCGAGGTTGTGGCGAGCTCCGACCCGACCATCGCGGTGGGTGCGGCGGTCCTCGCGCACGGCTACGAGCTGGGCGTTGCGCGCCACGGCGGATACGCGGAGTACCAGCGCGTACCGGCCGGCTGGATCGTGCCGCTGGCGCCCGGGTTTTCTCCGCGTGATGCGATGTCGATCGGGACAGCAGGGTTCACCGCGGCGATGTCCGTGGTGGCGCTGGAGGAACGGGGGTTGGAGCCGGCGGGCGGGCCCGTCCTGGTGACCGGCGCGTCCGGCGGCGTGGGCGGGACCGCCGTCGCGATCCTCGCGGACCGCGGCTACGAGGTCTGGGCGTCGACCGGCAAGGCCGGCGAGGCGGACCGGCTGCGCGGCCTGGGCGCGGTCGGGATCCTGGGGCGGGACGAGGTGACGGGCGACGGACGGCCGCTCGAATCGGAGCGGTGGGCCGGAGCCGTCGACGCCGTTGGCGGTGCGACGCTGCCGTACATCTTGCGGACGCTGCGGACCGGTGCCGCGGTTGCGGCGAGCGGCAACGCCGGCGGGGCGAAGCTCGAGACGACCGTCTTCCCGTTCATCCTCCGCGGCGTATCGCTCCTCGGGATGGATTCCGTCAACGTCCCTATCGCTCGACGCCGCGAGATATGGGATCGGCTCGCGACGGACCTGCGGCCGCGTGACCTGGGTGTGCACTGCACAGAGGTCACCCTCGATACGCTGGACGTCGCCCTCGATGGCATCGTTGCCGGCGTCGCGCGGGGCCGCTGGATCGTCCGGATCGGCGGCTAGCGCCGGCCGCGACATCGAAGGCCCGGGCGTTCCAGAGGACCTCGGTCAGGGGTCGTCGATCTCGCCGCGTAACTGGGCCAGCGCCCGCTTCAGCGGACGGCGCGCGTGCTCCGGCGAGTGTTCGGCGAAGGGATGCGCCGCGATCGCTTCATCGAAGCCCAACTCGCCCGACGCGACCCGCCGGGCCAGGATCGCCAACCCGGCGAATGCCAGCGCCTGGGTCTCCGCGAAGGCCTGGCCGGCGTGGTCGCCGTGGCCGGGCACGACGATACCGTCGACGAGCGGCACGAGGGCAGCCGCGGTCGCCGGCCAGTCGAGCGGGTAGCTATCGCCGAAGGAGGGGACCGCGCCGTTCTCGATGAGATCGCCGGCGAACACGACGCCGGCACCGGGGACGGAGATGACGATGTCGTGGTCGGTGTGGCCGCGACCCAGGTAGCGGAGCTCGACTGGCCGCCCGCCGACCTCGATCGTCACTTCCGCCGCGAAGGTCCGATCCGGTGGATCGATGACGACCTCGAGGAGGTCATCGGCGAGATCGGGCTCCTCGGCGGCGATCGTCCGTCGCCGCGCCTCGCCGGTCCGGGCCATGAAGGCAACGCACCGCTCATGACCCCAGATCGTGGCCGGCCGGAAGACATGGTTCCCGTACGCGTGGTCGAAGTGGCCGTGGGTGTCCACGACGACCGTGACGGGTGCCCGGGTCAGCTCCCGCAGATCGGTCAGGATCTCGCGCGCCTGGACGTGGGTCGAGCGCGTATCGATGACGAGCGCCTCGTCACCGCCCAGCACGACGCCGATGTTCTGGTCGTAGAACGCATAACGACGGACGAACACGCGTTCGCCGATCTCGACCCAGTCAGACATGACCGGACTGTAGCGTGTCCGCCGGTGGCGTAGGCTGGGCGAGTGCCATCCATCGTCAGTCATGCCCGCGCCGCCGATGGCACGGACATCCTCGTCCGCCACTGGCCGGCCGACGAAGCCGAGGCCGGCGGTGCCTGGGCCGGTTCGCCCTGGGCGTCGGTCCTGATCGTCCACGGTCTCGGCGAACACTCCGGCCGCTACGAGCACGTCGGCGACCAGTTCGTCTCGGCCGGGCTTGAAACGTACGCCTACGACCAACGCGGCAACGGTGGATCCGGCGGGCGACGCGGCCATGTCGACCGGTGGGCGCAGCAGCACGACGACCTGGAAGCGCGGCTCGGTGCCGTCCGGGCGGCGTCGGCGGGACGGCCCGTCGTCCTGTACGGCCATTCGCTGGGGGGACTCGTCGTTCTCGGCTTCCTCCTGACGGATCGACCGAAGCCGGATCTCGCCGTCCTCGCGTCACCTGGGCTCGATTCGACGCTGGCGTCGTGGAAGAAGACCCTGGCGCCGGTGCTCGGCCGGCTGACACCTACGCTGGCTATCCCCTACGGCATCGACGGTTCGACCCTGTCGCGCGATCCGGCCGTGGCAGCGAAGGCAGCCGCCGATCCGCTCAACGCCTCCTCCAGCACCGCCCGTTTCGGGGCTGAGGCGCTCAGGGAGCAGACTCGCGTGAACCGGGACTACGCCGCGCTCACCCTGCCGACGCTCGTGCTCCACGGCGAGGACGACGGCCTCGTCCCGCCGGCCGCCTCGGAGATCCTGGCGACCCTCCCGAATGTCCAGCGGCGCACGTACCCGGGTCTTCGCCACGAACTGCACAACGAACCGGAAGGTCCGCAGATCCTTGACGAGGTGATCGCGTGGATCCGGGACCGTGCTACGATCGCAGCACAACTGAACACCGCCTCCGGGGAGCGCCTCGCGCGCTGAGAGTGT
>JANONZ010000450.1:0-4811 GCA_031421095.1 Thermomicrobiales bacterium | reverse complement strand
ATCGACCGCCTCGACTGGCGCCTCGATGGCGTGGGCATCCTGGACCGGCGCGATCAGCTCTGGGTCGGCCCGGCGCGCGAGGGCGCGACGCTTCGACAGGTCACCCGCGGCGACTTCGACGTGCGGCATCCGGCATGGTCTCCCGACGGATCGACGATCGCGTTCACGACCGATCGCTCGCCGGACAGCGACCTGCACCCGCGGTCGACGATCTGGGCAGTCGCGGCCAAAGGCGGCACGGCCCACGAGGTCCTTGCCCTTGGCGGTTACGCCCATTCACCGGCCTACTCGCCGGATGGCCGTTGGCTGGCAGCGGTCGGCGTCGCGGAGCCGACACCCCTCGACGACATCTCCCCGGGCCTGTTCATCGGTCCGGCGGACGGTTCCGCGGATGCCCAGCCGCTCGCGCCGACACTGGATCGGCCGATCGGCGTGTGGGTCGATTCGGACCTCAACGGATGGATGACGCCACGTCGAGCAGGTCCCAGCTGGATCGCCGCCGATGCCCTCATCGCGCTCGTGTCATCCGAAGGGCGCTCCGTACCGTGGCGCTTCCCGGTAGATCCGGCCACCGGACTGACGGCCGGGCAGCCGGCCAGATCGACCGACGCCGACGCTGCCTGCTGGACACTCGCCGTCGTCCCGGGGCAACCGGTGGTCAGCGTGGTGGGGACGCTGGACGGACGAGCCATGGAGCTGATGACCGTCGACACCGGCCAGCCCGGCAAGAGCGGCCTTCGCACCTGGACCAGTCTGGGTTCGGCGTGGCAGCGCGGTCTGCGGAAGCCGGAGATGAGGCGCCTCATGATCGAAGGGGCCGGGGGGGCGATCGAGACCTGGGTCGCATCGCCGCCCGGCAGCGGCGATGCGTCGCTGCCGACGATCGTCGACGTCCACGGTGGGCCGCTTGGTGCATGGGCACCGGCCCCTTCGCTGGAAGTCGGGCTCCTCGTGTCTCGGGGCTATCGCGTCCTGCTGCCGAATATCCGCGGGTCCGCTGGTTACGGGCGCGCCTGGATCCGCCCACAGCTGGGTGACTGGGGCGGCGTGGATGCGGATGATGTGCTGGCGGTCGTCGACGGCGCCGTCGCGCTTGGGCTCGCCGATCCGGCCCGCCTGGGCATCCTGGGCCTCTCGTACGGTGGCTTCGTGACCCAGTGGCTCATCGCCACCTCGGACCGATTTCGTGCCGCGGTCGAGGAGAACGGCGTCACCAACCAGATCAATGCCTGGGCGAATTGCGATTTCGGCGTCGCCTACAACCGCTCGTCCCTGCTGGGCGATCCGCTCACCCAGGAGGGCATGGAGCGCCTGTGGCAGCGATCGCCGCTCGCCCACGTCCGCGATGTGCATACACCGCTCCTGATGCTGCAGGCTGAGGCGGACCGGCGGGACCCCGCCGCCGACAACGAGCAGTTCTTCGTCGCCCTGCGCGTGCTGGGTCGTCCCGTGGAGTACGTCCTGTACCCCGAAGAGTCACACCTGTACTCGGCGGTCGGGCGGCCGGACCGCCGCATCGACCGGATGACCCGGATGCTCGACTGGTTCGATCGGCATCTGCTGGGCTGACCGCGATGGGCGCAGCGACCTGCGCGGTTGTCAGGAAGCGGAGCGACGATCGGCGACGATGTGACCGCCCTGGACCACGACGGCGATGCGGGTCGGGTCGCGCCAAAGCTCCGGCTCCGCGAGTGGATCGCCAGCGACGAGCACGAGGTCGGCCACCTTCCCGACCTCGAGCGTGCCCAACTCCTCGTCCAGACCCAGCAGCTGCGCGCTGTTGATCGTGGCCGCCCGCAGCGCGCCGAATGCCCCGAGGCCGTGCGCCGCCAGATAGCTCAACTCAGCGGGGGGATACATGCCATTGAACGCATCCGTGCCCATGACCACCCGGACCCCGCGCTCCACCGCGTGTCGGAAGTTGGCCTGTTGTCGATCGAACAGGTAGCGGATCTTCTCCACCGCCCAAGGCGGGACCTCCCCGCGAGCGATCCGCTCCTCCGCCATCAGCTCGTGATTGATCAGGAACGTGGGAGCAAGCGGCACGTCCCCCTTGAGCATCAGATCGATCCCCTCGTCGTCGATAAGGTCGCCATGTTCGATCGAGGTGACGCCCGCGCGGAGGGCGTTCTTGATGCCCTCGGTCCCTTCCGCGTGAGCCAGGACCCCGCGCAGGCCAGCGGCCCTCGCCTCGGCGACTACGACGCTGAGTTCCTCGATGGTGAACTGCGATGCATCGGGTCCGTCCGCTGCCGACAGGACACCCCCCGTCGCCATGACCTTCAGCCAATCCGCGCCGGCGCGGATCTGCAGTCGCGCCGCCCGCCGCACCTGGTCAACGCCGTCCGCGACCCCGGAGGGCAGATCTGACATGAGCCTCGCCAGATCGACGCCCGATTGCGTGAAGCCGTCGCCGTGGCCCCCGGTCTGCGACAGGTAGTTGATGCTCACCTGCGTGCGCGGGCCTGGAAAACTCCCCGCGGCAAAGGCGCGCTTGATCCCGGCAGGCGTGCCGCCGGCATCGCGAACGCTCGTGACACCCGCCTCCAGGAACGCTCGGCCTGTCTCGAGGGCCCGCACGATGAGGTCCGTGGCCGACCGCTGGACCGCGTCGTGCAGCGGCTCCAACCGGGCGGTCAGATGGACGTGACAGTCGATGAGGCCGGGGACCAGGGTCAGTCCCGATCCGTCGATCCGTAGCGCGGAGGCAGGGATCGACACGCCGGCAGCAGGCCCGGCGGCAGCGATGCGACCGTGTTCGTCGATGACCAGCACACCGTCCGTGATCGCGTCGGGTGAACGACCGTCGAGCAGTCGCACCCCGACGAACGCCTGGGCAGAGACCGGTCGGGAAGGTTGAGGCGCGGCCATTCAAGACTCCAGATAGCTCCCAGGGACCTGAGCCCCGTGGGCACATCGGCATCTTAGCCCGGTTCCGTCGACCCCTCGCGGCCCCCCTGCCCGACCACCAACGACGCTAGGCCTGAACCTCGGAGGGGATGACCCCGTCGGCGTGGTCGATGGCGGCGGCAAGTCGTACCGCGCCCTCCGACTCGTGTCGAGCGGTGCCCAGGAGGATCGCGGTGAATGGCACGCGGAACTGGCGGAAGACGTCGACCGAGACCAGGAACCCGGCGAACAGGAACAGGACGCCGAGGAACTTCCCGAGCGTAGTCCATTCGGTCATACCGAACCTGTTGAGGGTATCGCCGAGCGTCGCGACGAAGGCCCCGATCGCGATGAGGATCGTCGACGGTACCCGGCTGTGGAGCTTGCCCTTGACAAAAGCATGGGCGGCGCCCGGCAGCGAGGCGATGAGGTTCACAAAGATGGCGACCGGAGCGATACACAGATTAAACAAGAATTCGTCACCGGGCTGGTTGGGGTCCAGGGAGTACTCCAGGACCCGGCGCTTGGGCATGAACACGTAGGTCGAAAAGATCGCACCGAGGATCAGAGCGAACGCCCCGGTGATATTGAGGAACGGGGTAAGCAGTCGAAGCTGCGGCGGGAAGAGCGTCGCGATCGGCGCGCCGGTGGCCGGGTCGACCGCGTAGCCGGGTGCGGCCAGCGTCGTCGTGGCCATCAAGACGAGGCTCAGTACCGTCGCACCGACGACGGCCGCCGTGGCGAGGACCGGCCAGCGTTCGTTGGCGAAGTAGGTCTCGACGGCGACCGCGAGGCCGAGCAAGCCGGCGGCGATGAAATACAGCAACGGCAGTGCCCCAGCCCCGGCGTATTCCGGCTTGTTGCGCAGCAGGAACGTGAACAACCCGGCCAGAAAGAGGCACAGCGCGAAGCTGTAACCGAACCGGGTCCGTCCCAGCAGGTAGGCCGTCCCGAGGCCCAGCCAGCCGGCCGTCCAGACGGCACCGGTCAGGTACCAGGCTCGGTAGAGGCCCTCGCTCCAGCCGTTCGCGGCAGCGATCCCCTCGGAGCCGGAGCCGATGCCGTAGAACAGCATCCCGAGAGCCCAGATGAGCTGGAAGCCACCGCGCCGTTCGCGCCATTGGTCGAACACGGCGAGCGCGAACACGAGGGCCAGCATGGAGGTCAGGGCGGGCAGGATGATGCGGGGATCCATGGTCAGGCGGCCGTTTCCTGATACGTCGCGACGAGCCGAAGCAACAACCGATCCAGCAGGCCCGAGGCGTTCTCGTACAGCGCGGCCAGTCGGGCGGCATCCAGCGCGCGCCGCCGGCCCAGGCCTGTCAGTTCGTCGAGGAACGGACGCCGCGCCGCCACGAACAGCGCGACGGCTTCGGTCAGGCTGGTCCCGGACGTGGCGAGCCGGCGAGCCAGGTCGTCGACGAGGGCCGTCGCGGCCGCCTCGGACACGGCCCGCGCCCCGACATCGTCCCGATCGGCATCAAGGTGGGCGACGAGGGCTTCGACGAGCCGGCGGCCGTCGACGCGGTAGCGCTCGCGTTCAACGGCGTCACCGGCCGCCACGCGGTTGGCCGGGGTGTCCGAGGTGTAGCTCCGGCGATAGGCGCGGGCCATTCGCTCCGGGCTCGCCCCAAGGCTGGCCAGGGGCCGGCTACCGGTGCGCCGGATGGACGCGAGGCGCTCCACCGCGCGTCGGTCGAAGCGTCGATGGCCGCCCGGCGTGACGAACGCCTCCACTTGACCGTCGTCGGCCCAGCGCCGAAGCGTGTCGGGACCGACACCGACCAGACGACTGGCCGGCCCCAGCGACAACCAGCGGGGAGGAGCTTCCAGGTCGGACACGCGTGGGCCTCGACGAGCTGGGGCGCCGACGGGTCGGACGAGCGTGGGGGGATACGCTCGAGATGTCCGACCCGTCGACA
>JANONZ010000449.1:0-1563 GCA_031421095.1 Thermomicrobiales bacterium | reverse complement strand
CCGCCAGTCGAGGATGAACATGGCGACCATCGTGCTGAGGGCGATGGCCACGTTGCTCGTGATGGAGCTCGCCGTGTCCGTGACGACCGCCTGCACGCCGCCGACATCGTTCGCGAGGCGGCTCTGGATCTCGCCCGTCCGGGTCTCCGTGAAGAATCGAAGGGGCATGCTCTGGAGGTGGGAGTACAGCGCGCCACGCAGGTCCTGCATGACGTTCTGGCCGATGACGTTGTTGAGGTAGCTCTGGCCGACACCGATGAGGCCGGAGATGATCGGCAGGACGATCATCAGCCCGACGAAGAGGTTCAGTTTCGAGTAGTCCTTGCCAATGATGACCTGGTCCAGCAGGAGCCCCAGCAGCAGCGGGTTGACGAGGCCGATGAGGCTCGTCGCGAGGATCGCCAGCAGGACGATGACGACACGCAGCTTGTAGGGACCGAAGAACCCGACGATCCGGCGCGCCGTGCGTCCGCGGCGTTCTTTCGGGACCGGCGTGAAGTCGGTCGGTGGCAGCGCGAACGGTCCGCCACCGCCCCGGCCGTGCCCGCCGCCACCGCCACCTCCGCCGCCGGTGCGGCCCCCGCTACCGCCGGCTGCTCGCCGGGCGCCGGCCATCAGCCGAGCTCCGATTGTCCCGCGGTCGCGGAGACCACGATCGTCGAGCGACGAGATGGGGAACCGTTGGTCAGCAGGTCGCCGACGAGACCGAGCGCGAACGTCGGCAGGTGGCGACCCCAGGCCCGGGCCAGGTGCCCCGCGGTCCACAGCTGGATGTTCGTGAAGCCGGCGTCCGTGAAGTCGTGCCGGATCGTGGTCGGGTCGTTGCAGACCCCGACGATCGGGTGGGCATCGGTGGCGCTCGCCTTGACCAGTGTCTGGAGCGCGTGGCGTGGACCGTCGGGCAGGCCAAGGTAGGCGGCCACGAACGGATGGCGCCGATTGACGGTCGTCGCCACGAGCGTGCCGCCCGGCCGGAGCCAGCGCGACAGGTTGCGGAGAGCGGCCGGCGGATCGGCGAAGTGCTCCAGCGTGAAGCTCGACAGGACGACGTCAAAGGTGCGGTCGGCGAAGCTGTTGGCGGCCCCGCACAGGTCGACGACCTCGAACGCGTCGAGGTGGGGGAGTGGCGCGGACGGTTCGTGGATGTCGGCGCCGACGAGGCGCGCGATCCGACCTCGGAACCCGCGCAGCGCGGAGACCCGGCCGCAGCCGGCATCCAGGACGGTCACGCTCCCCGGCGAGCGAATCTCCGCGGCGCGGATCGCGGCATCCAGCGCGTCGTGCACGATCGACTGGACAGTAGGTTCGATGCCCAGCCTGGGCAACAGGGCGAAACGCCCCGTATTGGTCACGCCCTACCCGGTCGTGGCGCTGGCGGCCATGGTGCTGGCGACCTTGGCCTCGGTGCTGGCGACCGTGGCGGCGGCCTTGGCCTCGGTGCTGGCGGCCGTGGCGCTGGCCCCCGCGGCCCCGACCACGCTGGCGGCCTCGACCACGCCCTGCGCTTCGAGCCAGCGTTCGGCGTCGATCGCGGCCTTGCAGCCGTCGGCCGCGGCGGTGACG
>JANONZ010000448.1:0-3247 GCA_031421095.1 Thermomicrobiales bacterium | reverse complement strand
CCGGACCGGGGAGCGGCGATCGCCCCTCGGGTGGCCGCCATCCTGGGCGCCGAGCTCGACTGGGGCGCGTCGCGCCAGGACGTGGAGGTCGCGGCCTATCTCGCGACGGCGCGACGGGAGTTCTCCGTCACGCCGTCGGACACCGTGGATCCGGGCGCGTCGGTCGCTGTGGATCCTCTTCGAGCGTAAGGGCCGATCCCGAGGGGTTCCGTCATCCGCCCGTCACCGAACGGTTCCATCCTCACGTTTGTCCGATCCGGACACAACGCAAGGAGACTTCATGACTCGACTACCGATCGCCCTGGGACTCGTCTCAGTCATATTGCTTGCCGCCTGCTCCAGCGCGGGCGCGTCGACCGCTCCAACGAAGGCGCCGTCCGCAGCTCCATCCGCCGCGGCCAGCGCGGGCGCCATGCAGGTGATGGCCAAGGGCGATCTAAAGCCGATCGACGGTACCGCCAAGGGCGTGGTCCAGCTGGTCGCGCTGCCCGACGGCACGTACGAGGTCGTGCTCGAAGGCTTCTCCATCGAGGCCATCGCCCACACGAACGTGGTCCTGGTGAGCAACGCATCCGTTACCAAGACCGATGACATCGACAAGACGAAGCTCCTGGACCTTGGGCCCCTCCAGGGCACGGAAGGTATGCAGACCTACGTGGTGCCGGCTGCGATGGCCGCGACCGTGATGGGCGGCTACCACAGCGTCGTCATCTGGGACACGCAGATGACTCACGCGGTCGCCGCCGCATCGCTGCAGTAGGAAGGGGAAGTCTCGTGAACTTCGACGACCTGGGGCGGGTATTCTTCGAAAACCTCTACGAATACCGCATCCCGATCGGGATCGGGTCGGTTCTGGCGGCGGTCAGCCTCCTCCTGGTCGCTCGAAGGCTCCGCTGGTTCGACGCCGCGCGTCGGCGCCCGGGTCGCGCCGGCGCGCTCCTCGTGGTCGTGCTGGCGATCGGGCTACCGCTCGGCTGGTACCTCGTCTCGCCGGTCTTCATCCGGACCGAGCTGGTGGAGCCTGACCCGGTCGCCGCGACCCAGTCGTCGGCGAGGCCCAGCCCAAGCCAGGCGGCTCCGCAGGCCTCGGGCGCTCCAGCGTCGTCCCGACCGGTGGCGACCGCAGGGACGGCGACTGCCGCGCCCACAGCGTCCCCGTTCGTCGCCCGCACGGTCCTGGCCGGCTCGTTCAGCGGTGCCGATGACTTCCACTTCGGGCGGGGGACCGCGCGGATCATCGAGACAGCGCCTGGCGCCTACGTCCTCCGCTTCGAGGACTTCTCGGTGCGCAACGGCCCGGACCTGTACGTCTACCTGTCCCCGGACGCGTCCGGCTACGACCGGGCCGCCGTGGATCTCGGCACGCTCAAGGCGACGGACGGGGCCTTCGGCTATGAGCTCCCGCCCGGCACGGACCCAGCCGACTTCAAGAGCGCCATCATCTGGTGCAAGCAGTTCTCGCAGCTGTTCGCCGTGGCGCCGCTGGATCCCTCGCCCGGCTGACCACAGACCGCACCAGATGGTGCCAGAGCGCACCAGACTCCCGCCGATCCGCTTGGCACGGCGTCCGTCCGCGAGGCACCATAGGTGCCCACCACGGGTCGCGCATCGCCAGACCGCAGGCCTGTCGCCGCAGACGCTGGGCGATGCCGTCCCTGGCGCAGAGGAGGAGGTACATCGTGGAAGTCCAGCCAGCCCGCGCATCCCGACGTCTCCGGATAGCGGCCGCGACCGCGGCTCTCGCCCTGGTCACGACCATACCGGCCGGAGCCATCGCGAAACAGCCGACGGCAAGCGGCTACAACACGAGCAAGCCGGCCTACGTCGCGTTGCAGGCGGGCATCTCCGGTTCGATCGTGCCCCTCGTGAACTCCGGTGAACGGATCTACGGGGATATCTTCGAGGGCATCCCCGACGGGATCGGCGTGGTGCCGGGCAAGGGGAACTCGGGCTATGTCGATCTGTACGTCGCGCACGAGCAGTCGCACGTCCCGTTCGGCCTGACGCCGACCTCGGTCTTCGCCGACTACCAGGATTCGTCGGTTTCGCGAGTGCGTGTCGACGTCGCCTCGAGGTCCGTCACCGATCTGGCCGTGCCGCTCTCGCCGAGCCTCGGCTTCATCCGGTTCTGTTCCGCCTTCATGGTGGGCCCTGACCAGGGCTTCCCGCACTACACGTTCCTGGTCAACGAGGAGTCGAACGACATCCTGCCGGTCCCGGCCGGTGCACCCTACGGTTCCGACCCGTCGGTGGCTCCCAACCGCCAGGGCGGCTACACGGCCTACCTGGACACGCAGACGGGCAAGGTCGGCGTGTTGGCCGGGGCTGGTCGGCATAACCATGAGAACCAGGTCGTCGTGCCTGGTTGGGACAAGGGCATCGTCTCCCTGTCCGGCGACGATACCTTCACCTCGACTTCGAGCCCGGCTCGGCCCAACCTGAGTCAGTTGTACCTGTACAGCGCCAGGAACGCCGCCCACTTCCTCAACGATGACGGCACGCTGTGGGGCTTCCGCGTCACGGCGACTGACGCCGGGCCCGTGGATCCGGCCAACGCCCAGAACGACGCCAACGATTTCTTCGAGATCGCCGTCGGCAATGACTGGAAGGGCGAGTTCATCCCGGTCCCGCCGGAGATCGCGCGGGGCACGACGGGCGCCCTGCCGCAGGACGCCCTGGAGGATTGGTCGAATGCGAACAACATCTTCCAGTTCATCCGCATCGAGGACATCGCCTACGACCCCGATCAACCGCGGGTCGTCTACTTCACCGATACCGGGAACTCTCGGCTCCTGGAGAACGCCGGGACCGGGCGCCTGTACCGAGCCGCTTCTGGGACGGCTGGGACGTCCAGCTCACGTGGGCGCGTCTTCAAGCTGGTCATGGCTGCGGACGACCCGACCAAGGTCGATTCGTTCAGTGTCCTGACCGAGGCGAGCACGCTGGGCATGCGCAACCCGGACAACGTCGCCGTCGGGCACGACAGCCTGATGATCCAGGAGGACACCAGCAACGCGAAGATCTGGCGCTACGCCCTCGGCTCAGGGATTTGGACGCACGTCGCGACCGCGACCCAGCCGGATGCCGAGACCAGCGGCATCATCGATGTCTCCCAGTGGTTCGGCGCCGGTTGGTGGGCGCTGGACGTCCAGTCGCACATCAGCCAGACGATGGACACCGAGTACCTCACCTGGACCGGCGGCCCGCCACCCCCAGGTGGCGACCAGTACCGACTCCGCCGCGAGGA
>JANONZ010000447.1:0-2400 GCA_031421095.1 Thermomicrobiales bacterium | reverse complement strand
ATCTCGGCTGCGGTGACGTTGAGGGGCGGGATCCAGCGCACGACCTCGTGCTGGCGTCCACAGGTCAGGATGAGCAATCCGGCGTCCGCGCACGCGGCCATCAGGGCGTCCGGGAGTGTCCCGTCCGGCTCACGCGTGGCGCGATCGCGGACGAATTCGACGCCGACCATGAGACCCGGCCCGCGGATGTCGCCGATCCGATCGTCTTCGGCCGCGATCTTGCCCAGACCCGCCGTCAGTTCCGCACCGCGCGCGGCGGCGTTGGCCACCAGCCCCTCGTCCCCGATCGTCTCCAGGACGGCCAGTGCGGCCGCACACGCGACTGGATTGCCGCCGTAGGTGGAACCGTGGGCGCCCTGCCCCCAGCGGACCTGCAGGTCGCAGCTCGAGACGAGGGCCGCCAGAGGCAGGCCGTTGGCGATCGCCTTCGCGACGGTCACGACGTCCGGCACGATCCCGGCATGCTCGAACGCCCACATCGCGCCGGTCCGCCCATAGCCCGACTGCACCTCGTCGGCGATGAGCAGGATGCCGTGTTCGTCGCACAACGCACGGAGGCCACGTAGAAAGGGCGCCGGCGCCGGAATGTAGCCGCCTTCACCCAGGACTGGCTCGATGATGATGGACGCGACTGCCGAAGGGACGATGACGGATCCGAACAGCGACCGCAGGTCGGCCAGCGCCGCCTCGGAGGCTGCCTCTTCGTCACCGTCGAAGTCCTGGTACGCGTTCGGAAAGGTCGCGAAATAGACGCCCGGCAGGAACGGCTCGTAGCCGGTCCTGTAGTTGAGGTTCGACGTCGTGACGCTCGCCGCCCCGAAGGTCCGCCCATGGAAGCCGCCTCGGAACGCGATGATCCCCGGTCGGCCCGTGACGCGGCGAGCAAGCTTCAATGCGCCATCGATCGCTTCCGAACCGGAGTTCAGGAACATGACCGAGTCCAGCGGATCCGGAAAGGTCCCTGCCAGCTCCACGGCCAGACGCGAGATCGGCTCGGCGAACCCCAACGCGGAGACCGGCCCGATCAGTCGATCCACCTGCGCGTGGATGGCAGCCGTGACACGTGGATGGACGTGGCCAAGGGCGCTGACCGCGATGCCGTTGGCGAAGTCGAGATAGGCCTTGCCGTCGGTGTCGAAGAGTCGGTGGCCCTGGCCGTGACTCCACGATCGCTGGAAGTAGCGACCCAGGACGGGCGTCAGGTTCGCGTTGCCGAGGGCGGCGTAGTCGCGGGTGGCATCGGTCGTCATGGTGGCTTGGGACTCCTGGCAGGCAAGTCGGTCGAGTATACGGGGACCCTGCCGGTCGACGGCCGGTATCCTTGTCACTCGGACCTATCCACCGTCACGTCGCGGAGGCCTTCGTGGTCGATCTCAGCCTGACCGATGAGAACAAGCTCGTTCGCGACAGTGCCCGGGCGTTCGCGGAGGCGGAGATCCTTCCGCACATCCGCGAATGGGATGAGAAGGGCGAGGTCCACCGCGAGCTGTTCGCGAGGATGGGCGAGCTCGGTTTCCTGGGTGCGCCGATCCCGGAGGCGTACGGCGGCGGCGGCATGGACTACATCAGCTTCGCCCTCCTGTGCGAGGAGCTGGAGCGTGCCGACACCTCGTTCCGTGTCGTCCAGAGCGTCCACGTCGGGCTCAACTCGCTGGCACTCCTGCAATGGGGGACGGAGGAGCAGCGTCAGCGCTGGCTGGTGCCGCAGGCGCGCGGCGAGAAGCTGGCGACGTTCGCCCTGACCGAGCCTGGAGTAGGGACCGACGCCGGGAACCTGGCCACCACCGCGCGCCGGGACGGAGCCGTGTATCGCCTCAACGGCCAGAAGATCTGGATCTCCCTGGCTGACTTGGCTGACCACTTCCTGGTCTTCGCTTCCGTGGACCGCTCCAGGAAGCACAAGGGCGTGACCGCGTTCATGCTGGAGCGCGGGATGCCCGGCCTGACGACGGGTTCGCTCCACGGCAAGCTCGGCATCCGGGCGGGCAACACCGGCCTGATCAATCTCGACGATGTCCCGGTCCCGGTCGAGAACCGGATCGGCGAGGAGGGCGAGGGGTTCCTCGTCGCCATGAGTGCCATCGACCAGGGGCGCTACACCGTCGCTGCTGGCGCCGTGGGTCTCGCCCAGGCGTGTCTTGATGCGAGCGTCAAATATGCCCACGAGCGGCAGACCTTCGGCCAGGAGATCGGCGAGCACCAGCTGGTCAAGCAGATGATCGCGAAGATGGCGGCCGGCACGGAGATCGGCCGGCTGCTGGTCTGGCGCGCCGGCTGGCTCAAGAACCAGGGCCTGCGCAACACGCGCGAGACGAGCCTCGCCAAGTGGCACGCCACAGAGCACGCGGTCCAGGCCGCCCTCGACGCGATCCAGGTCCATGGCGCGAACGGCTACTCGAA
>JANONZ010000446.1:0-8555 GCA_031421095.1 Thermomicrobiales bacterium | reverse complement strand
CGCCCCGATGGTCTGCGTGAACATGTCGCGCATCTCGACGAACCGCTGCGACGCCATGCGCGTCGTGTACAACGGCAACGCGAACAGCAACGTCGCCCACCACTGGATCGAATACACGATGGCCATGAGCCACCCAAGGGGACCGAGGGCGAGGATCGGGGTCGCAGTCCCTCTGGATTCCCCAACGATTACCGTGCCAAGCGCTCTGCCCGTGCGCAGCGCCAAGAGTGATCCCGCGAGTGTGATGTTCAGCACATTGAAGACCGCTGATGCGACCATCGCTCGAAGAAAGTCCGCCCCCAGACCAAGGTCATGGCCTGGCAGAACCTGTAGCACGACGCCAGCGACAATTGCAGGAAGGGCAATTCCCGCATGGTTTGTTAGCGTGCCGTACCAAGGGATTTGCCCACGAAGCTCTCTAGCCTCGGTCGTCCCCAGCATCGCTACCCACCCTCCGACCGCCGGCCCCCCAAGGAAGATCGCGGCAAGCACGGGCGCATTGGCCACTGACTGTTGCGTGCCGTATGCCAAACGCACCGGCAACGCCCAGCTTACGAGTGAGAGCGCCGTCCAGAAAACGACTCCGGCGACAATCTCAGCTTGCGTCGGCGCGACACCATCTACGAACCGAATCGCAATGGCCGGATTCGCTGGAAACGTAAGAGTCGCAGCCACCAGCGCAAAGGCGCTGAGGACTACGACTCCGGCGATGTACGCCTTGAGCGGCCCTGACATCGACGACTCGTTCGAGGTCACCACAATGGCTGAACTGTACGCTTAAGCGGCGACTCGGAACGATGGGTCCAACGTACTAGAAGCCCCTCAGAGATGCTCCGCCTGCAACCGCAATCATGGCGATCGAAGAGATCGTCACCAAGATGCGGGTCATGCGAGCTTTCATGGAGACTACCAGCCCTTGTTCTGCGTTTCGGGATTCACGCTCGTCCTCCTATTCCGGCCCTCGCGTCCTAGGACACGAAAACCGACCTGACTCGATGGTCGGTCGGTTGCACCAGTCACTCGGCCCCACCCTAAGTGCCCATTTCAGGTGGAGCGTCTGCGCGTCCGAGCTATTGCTTCCTAGTACGCGAGTACCAGGAAGTGGCAGGACTATATGGACCCCGGAGTACCCCGGTCAATACGGAACCTTACCTATCCCTACAACGATTCGAGGGTTGGTGGCTCCAGTCCTAGCAGGTCCCGAATTGAGTTGGCGTAGTGCGCGTACTGCTCCGCAGCGGCCGCGTGGGCGCCGCTGGCTCGGTAAAGGCGCAATAGGGTGACCTCGACCTGCTCCGCGTTCGGATCAATGTCGAGCACCTGGCGCGCGAGTTTGATCCCCCGAGCAAAGTGACCTGATTCCAGGTCTTCCGAGACGCCTCTTTCAACCACCTCGAGAAAGCCGGAATGAAGCCAATCACGATAGGGTGCCGCCCATTCCTCGTACTCGAAATCCAAAGCGAAGCGACCGTGGTACTTGTCTGCGAGCTCGAACACCTGTTCGGGAGTCGGGACGATCGGGAGTGCCTTCAGGAGCCATCGGCAATCATTGCTTCTGCTTGATACCAGCGTGCCATCCAGCCAAACTAGGTCTGAGTTGTGGTGCACGTACCCGGGCGACAAATCGTCTACATAGTTCTCTTCGAGCACTCGGCGCAAGAAGTAGACAGTCTGGTTGAGAGAGTTCAACGCGTCTAACGGGTCAAGATCTGGCCAGAGTGCGTCGAGGACCTGCTCTCGTGTGCTAGACAGGTCAGGTTTGGTTAGTAGGAAGCAGAGGAGTGCCAACACCTTCCGACGGATCGATGCACCGGCAATTTGTCGCTGCCCGATGTGGACCACGATTCGATCCTGATCCTCGACCACGACCAAGTCTGCGAGCCTTCGAGCAAGCGCCCGCCCGAGAGACGACGCTCCGGGGATCTTGCGTTGTCGGCCCGCGTAGATTCGAAGTCTCCGGATATCCGAGCGATCCCCAATAATGTCCAGCAGTCGCGCCGCGTTCATACCGGCACCAACAGGTGCCGAGTCAATGTGGTGTCGAAGGACGAACTGCCATCGTTCGGGATGCAGCCGTGCCGCCACTGCCACGACGTTCCACTCCAATTCTTGGAAGTCGTCAAGACGCCGTGTCACGAGATCGGCGACGAAGGTCACGTTCCACGGAGCGACTTCGCCTACGAGCTTGGTTACCCGTGGGAAGTCGCTACGTGCGGACACGAACGCTCTGACCAGTTCGGCAACCCTCCGCCAGCGGTGTGCGGCTTGGCGCCTCGTGATCCGAAACGCCTCGTCGGCCAGTTCGCCCGCTTCGCGACTTTCAGCGCTGGCAGCCAGGTAGGCCAATGTTGTTAGTCGCGCACCCCGATGCCCGGGAACTGCGACCTCGGGTCCGTGTACCAGTCGCGACATCGTTGCGACGGCTTGCCGATGTTCATGACGTCGCCCGAAGTATCTGGAAGTCTGAACAGCAAGGGACCACTCATCCATCGGTGTGATCAAGGGCGAGTCCTCGAAGCGCTCGAGGATCGGCCAAGCCTTCTCAGGACTTCCGAAGGAATCGTAGAGTTCCGCAAGTTCGAGCTGAGCTTCGGCTTGTCCGAGCGGAAGGGCCCTTTCAATGATCGGCCGCGCCTCGTCCCAACGCCCAACCATCACAAGCGCGGTCGCTTTCGCCATGAGCGCCGATGACAGCTCAATCCTGGACGACGTCTCCTCCAGCGCGACGATGGCCTCGTCGGCCAGCGCAATAGCCGATTCAGGTTCGTCCTGAAGTGCCGAAACGATCGACAAATTGAGCATCGTTACGCCGAAATAGTGCGGATGTACTCCCCGCTGGCGATCAGCCATTGTTTGCAGATGCCGCATCAATTCGTCGTTGGAACCTTCGCCGCCAGCGTCGATCATCAGGCGCACGGCGTCCGCAATCAGACGCAGGTGTTCGCTGGATGTCGACTCCGTCAGCCGCCGGAGGGTCGGGATCACCTCACTGCTTTGCCCCGCGTTGGCATGCATCGTCACGAGGTTCAGGAGAGCGTGCTCGCCCTCCTGCGACGCCGCCTCAACCGCTGCTAGCACCGAATCCGACGATTGAATTGCCGCCTCGTAGTCGCCTTGTTGCATTTCGAGACGCGCACGCATCAACCGGAGGCCTGGTGACCAGGCAGCAGGCGTCGAACGGTCCAGGCGCGCGACGGCGAGCGAGTGCTGACCGCTACCCATAATTGCCGGCATGGCTGAGTTCAGGATCCCCATGACGGCTGTCGTGTCGCCTGCCTCGCCAAAATGAAACGAGGCGCCCTTCCAGTCGGTGCCGGTCAGTGCCTCTCCGGCGGCCAAATGGAGACGTTTGACGGCGGCGCCCCCGCTATTCGTCGAGAGTCGGGCCTCCAGAAAGCCGCGCACCAGCGGGTGGTAACGCTGAGGACCTCGGGCTCGGCGGAACGGACGCGTGAGGAGTGTGAGTCGTTCGGCTGCGATGGTAAGCCGCGCAACCTCCGAGGAGTCGCGTCCGGTCACGACTTCGGCGAGGTCCGGTGTGACGACCTGCAGGATCGACGTGCACATGAGGAAATGCTGAAGATCCTCAGGGAGGTCGCCGATGACCTCCTCCGCGAGGTAGTCATATAGCTCTTGGTCCGCCCCGCTCAGGCTGTGAACGAAGTGCTTTACTTCAGCAGGTGAACGGTCGCGGAGCGCCGCCTGGACTAGCTGTAGCGAGGCTGCCCAGCCCTCTGTTCGCGCGGCGACGTCGGCGAGTACGTCTGGCTCAAGTGCCCTGCCGTAGGTTTCCCTGAACAGTCGCGCGGTCTCCGTCACGTCGAAGCGGAGATCATCCGTGCTCAGCTCGGCGAGTTCGCCCGACGCACGCATCTTGGCAAGCGGGATCGTCGGCGTGCGGCGACTCGCGAAGACGATCGACAGGCGTTCGGGAGCCTGAGCGATGAGTTCACGGGCGATGACTCTGGCATCTTGCGATTCGTCCACGAGATGGAAATCGTCAAGGATCAGCACCGCGCCGTGCGTGGCGATCGAGGGCAGCTCTCGAAGGAAGACCTCAAGGGTGGCTTCGAACGTCGGTCCCCCGACGGCCATTTCGCTCAGCATCGCTGCGGTCGCCGGCGCAAACTCCTGGTCGTGCTCTCGACCCGCCGCAACCAGGTGGCTCAGCAGGGAGACCCAGTCGCGGTCGTCCTCGTCGAGGCGATACCAGAGCGTTCGAAGCCTGGTCCGCCGCGAGAAGTCCGCCAGCAACGTGGTCTTGCCGTATCCGGCATCGGCAAGGACGAGGATGACGCGGTTGTGGATCTTGACGTGCAGCCAGTCCAGAAGCCGGTCCCGAGCCAGCGTCTCTTTGAGGAGCACGGGTCGCTGGACCTTCGCGAGCTGGATCGGATACCCGCTCATCGTGTCGCCGTGCACTCCGCGCAGCAGCGCCCGGGCTCCGGGACGGCCAGGTCCCACGGCGACCCCTCGCCACTCATCGGAGGCCGGCGAGGGTTGCGACGCGAGAGACGGCGCCAACGACGCGGGCGGTTCGGTGTGCGTTCCAACGGGCGATTCGAATCCGTGCATGCGGCGCATCATGCCGCGACCCGCTCACCTCTCGATTAGCTGCGACCGGGAAGTCGCCGACCAGGATCAGCCTTCGTATTCGAAGCCGATCTTGACTTCGACCCGGTATTCGACGATCTCGCCGTCCTGGACGACTGCCGTGGACTTCACCACCTCGACCGTCTGGATGTTGCGGACGGTCCTGGAGGCAGTCGCGACGGCCTGGCGCGCGGCGTCGCTCCACGAGCGAGGACTCGTGCCGACCATCTCCCGGATGATGATGACGCCCACGGGTGCCTCCTGCTCTCGCGTCCGCCGGCGCTCGCCGGGCGACCATCATGACCGGGATCGACCGGTGCGGCTAGGCGGTGGCCGATGCGGACAATGTTCCGGCCCTGACCTTGTCGAAGCATGCGCTGCAATAGACCGGTCGGTCGTTCCGAGGTGCGAACGGCACGACTGCCTGACCCCCGCAGGCTCCGCAGAGCGCGGCGTGGAACTCGCGCGGGCTGTCACTGCTTCGTGCGCGCTTGGCGACTGCCCGGCACGTCGGACAGCGCTGAGGGTCGTTGGTCAACCCCTTGCCTGCGAAGAAGGCCTGCTCGCCCGCCGA
The DNA here is from genome assembly GCA_031421095.1 of Thermomicrobiales bacterium. Classification (GTDB taxonomy): domain Bacteria; phylum Chloroflexota; class Limnocylindria; order Limnocylindrales; family CSP1-4; genus SPCO01. The sequence continues at coordinate 3,388 of JANONZ010000446.1, read as the reverse complement.
GAAGCTGAACTCCTCGGCACAGTCGCGGCAGGTCAGACTACGGTCCTGGTACACCCTCTTCAGCCCTCCTCGGCTTGAGACGTCCTCGGGACGTCATAGCGGAGAACATACGCGGGCCGTCAAGCCCATTCGAGGTCTCCGGCCACCACGTGGAACCACCGAGCCGCCTCATGCGTCCGGCGACCATGCCTACGTTGACTCGCCTCGCCTCGCTTGCCGCTCTCGCGGTCCTGGTCGTCGCCTGTACCGGGAGCGCCGCAAGCGGATCTCCCGCGTCCTCACCGGCCGGTCCGTCGGGTGCCACTCCAGGCGCCTCAGCACCGGCCATCGGCCCGATCGACCACGAGACCGGGGCGACCGACGTCCTCCTTCGACTCGATGAGGGCGGCGGCTTTGTCCCGCTGGCCTTCACGGCCACCCAGGCCCCGATCTTCACGCTCTATGGCGATGGCACGGTGATCTTCCGAAACCCAAGGGCCGATCCTCTGGCGCCCGTCGGGGACGTCTTCCTGTTGCGTCCGTTCAGGATCGCGAGGCTCAGCGAGGAGCAGATCCAGGCGCTCCTCGCCAGCGCGCTTGGCGAGGCCGGTCTTGGCGTCGCTCGTCCGGACTACGCGAACGACCAGATCGCCGACGCGCCGACCACTGTGTTCACGCTGGCTGCGGGCGGGATCAAGAAGACCGTGTCCATCTACGCGCTGGAGATGACGGACCCGGGAATGGCCGACATCCTCCCTCGGCTGGCCTTCGCGAAGTTCGCGGCGCGGTTGATGGACTTCGACAACGGCGGTGTCTTCGCGACCCAGGAGTACACGCCGGAGCGCTACCGCGGCGTTCTGCTCGAGGGTCAGCCGGGGGCCCCGGGGGCCAGGCCGTGGCCGTGGGCGGACATCAAGCCGACCGACTTTGTGAGTGATGGCGCTCCGAACGCCTTCCAGCTGCCGGTCCACGTACTGACCGTGGCCCAGGTCCAGGCGCTCGGCATCCAGCCGCACCAGGGTGGCTTCCAGAACCTGACCCTGATCGACCCCAAGGGCGGGAAGTCCTACTCGCTCTCGCTGCGGCCGCTGCTGCCGGGCGACGCGAAGTAGCGGATCGATTCGAGTTCAGCCGGCCGCGGCGTACCGCTCCCCGGCATAACCGACGAAGCGCGTCTGCTTCTTCTTGAACCAGAGCTGGATCTCACCGGTGGGTCCGTTTCGGTGCTTGGCCAGCTTCAGGTTGATGACCTCACCGTCCTGCTCCTGATCATCGTGGCCGCGTTCCTTGTCACGCCACAGGAACATGACGAGGTCGGCGTCCTGCTCGATGGCGCCCGACTCTCGCAGGTCTGACAGGCGCGGCTCCTTCGACTCGCGCATCTCCGGCTGCCGAGACAGCTGCGACAGGGCGATGACGGGGATGGACAGCTCGCGGGCCAGCGCCTTCAGCCCACGAGAGATCTCCGACACTTCCTGGACGCGATTGGCGTCGCGGCTCGTGCTGTTCGCCTGCATCAACTGCAGGTAGTCGACGATGACGAGGTCCAGCCCGGCCTCCGCCTGGAGGCGCCGAGCCTTCGTTCGCAATTCCATGGCCGAGATGTTCGGCGTGTCATCGATGTAGATGGGTGCTTCCGACAGCGCGTTCATGGCCGGTGCGATCCGAGCGAAGTCGAGCTCCTCGAGGAAACCGCTGCGCAGGCGCTGCGAGTCGATATTGGCCACGCTCGAGAGCAGGCGCAGAACGAGCTGTTCCTTGCTCATCTCCAGGCTGAACACGCCGACGCTCTTGTGCTCCCGGACCGCCGCGTGCTCCGCGATATTGAGCGCGAAGCTCGTCTTGCCGATCGATGGCCGGGCCGCAAGGACGATGAGGTCGCTCTTCTGGAGGCCGGTCGTCAACGTGTCCAGGTCCGTGAAGCCGGTGCGCACCCCGCTGATCTCGCCGCGATGGGCGTGCAGGTAATCCAGTCGGTCGTAGGCATCGTGGAGGAGCGACTTGAGCGGGCTGAACCCGGCATCGATGCGCTTCTGGCTGACCGCGAAAAGCTCCGCCTCGGCACGGTCGATCGCCTCCTGGATCTCCGCAGGGTCCTCGTACCCGATACCGGCGATGCGGCCCGCCGCCCCGATCAGATTGCGAAGGACCGCCTTCCGCTCGACGATCCGCGCGTATTGAGCGACGTGGACCGCGGTGGGAGTCTCGTTCGAGAGGCTCGACAGGTAGGCGCGGCCACCGATCGCCTCAAGCTCATCGCGTCGCTCCAGTGACTCTGCGACGGTCACGATGTCGATCGGCTCGCGTCGCTCGTAGAGCTCCAGGACCGCCGCGTAGATGCGCCCGTTCGCCTGGCGATAGAAATCGGCCGGCCGCAGGAACTCGGCGACCTCGATGACGGCATCCCGGTCGATCAGCATGGCGCCGAGCACGGACTGCTCTGCCTCGAGACTCTGCGGCGGAAGACGATCGATCATGGGACCTCGGCGGTGGCAGGGATTCGTGTCAGCTTGACTTTCGCCCCCCCGGCCTCTGCCGAGAAGGGCCTTATCCCCGACCCGTATCCACGAATCGCTCCTCAGCCCACGATTCCTGTGGAAACCCGGTGGATATCACGTCGCTGGACCGCGCGGAGCGGGCCGCCCGGCCCGGGCGGCGCGGCGCAAACCGCCCCGTGGCCGTGGACCGCCCCCGTGGCTCGCTGTCAGTCGAGGCGCCGGATAACGCCGATCAGTTTTCCCTGGATCCGAACATCGTCATAGAACTGGGCCGGGTAGGCCGGGTTCGCCGGCTGGAGTCGGATCTGGTCCTTCTCCTTGAAGAAGCGCTTCAACGTGACGGCGTTCTCTTCCACCTGGGCGACGACGATGTCGCCGTTCCGGGCGGTCGTCTGCGGGCGGATGAGGACATAGTCGCCGTCCGCGATGTGCGCCTCGATCATCGAATCACCACGGACGCGCAGCACGTACGCGTCCCCCCCTGGGGCGAGGATGTCCGGCACGGCCATCGTCTCAGTGGCGTCCTGGTAGGCCTCGATCGGCCCGCCGGCCGCGATCTCCCCGACGATCGGCAGGACCCGGGCTTCGGCCGCGGTGGCCTGCGGCACGAGCTCGCTCGTCAGGCCAAGGCGGATGGCTGCGGTCGGCGTGAGGCGGATGGCGCGGGATTGGGCAGCACCGCGCTCCACGTAGCCCTCGCGCTCCAGGATCTGAAGATGGTGGTGGACCGCGGACGTGGAGGCGAGACCGACTGCGCGCGCGATCTCCCGGACCGACGGTGGATAGCCGCGGGCCCGCAGCGTCGCCGCGATGAAATCGATGATCTTGACCTTGCGCTCGGCGTCGTGCTTTGTCACTCGCGCCTCCTTGACGGTCATCATAGCGAACAGACGTTCGATGTCAAGCCGTTC
>JANONZ010000445.1:0-7444 GCA_031421095.1 Thermomicrobiales bacterium | reverse complement strand
GCCACGGCCGCCGTCTTCCTGACGGCCCCCACACCGGTCGAGACGCAGCAGCCGATGAGTGCCGCGACGGCCGGGTCGACGCCGTCCGGCAGCGGGATGGCGGCCGCCTCTGGCACGACCGTCGCCGACGCCATCGTGCCGATCGCGCAGTACGACAGGACGGGCTCGCCGTCGGCGCCGCGCAGGACGGTGGCACCGTCGAGCATGCGGTGGCGGAAAGACGGGGAGTCCGGGCAGGCCCATGGCTTGCCTGTTCGACACGCTCGGCAGATCCCGCACGGGATCAACCACGAGAGCGCCACGGGCTGACCGACCGACAGCGACTGCACCCCAGGTCCGATCGCATCGACGATCCCCGCACCCTCGTGGCCCATCGCCATCGGCGTGGGGCGTGGCCAGTCGCCGTCGCGGACGTGCAGGTCGGAATGGCAGACGCCGGACGCCTGCATTCGCACCCGGACCTCGCCCGCCCGCGGTTCGGCCAGCGTCAGCGCCTCCACGACCGAGGACTGGCCGCCGTCGCGCAGGACCGCGGCCCGGATCGTCGTCATGTCGCGGATACGTCGTTCGGGTCCAGGTCCACGTCCCGGGCTGGCGTGGCCGGCTCGTACGGGACGTAGTCCGGCCACCACATGGCCGCCCCCACGAGCGCATCGATATCCGCATCCAGCGGGATGCCGGCCACGCCCGCCTCGACCGCCTCACGGGCGACACCGCTGGCGATGGCGCGCGAGACCGAGCGCAGATCCCCGACCGGGGGGTAGATCGCGCCGCTGGCGAGCCGTTCGTCGGTGACAGCATCGGCCAGGGTCCGGCCCGCCAGCATGAACATCCGGTCGGTGATGACACGCGCCTCAGCCGCGATCGCGCCGAGGCCCACGCCCGGGAAGATGAAGACGTTGTTGGCCTGGCCGATCTCGTGGCGCCGGCCGTCGACGTCCACGGCGTCGAATGGCGACCCAGTCGCGACGATGGCCCGGCCGTCGGTCCAGCGCAGGATGTCGATGGGGATCGCCTCGGCGGCCGAGGTCGGATTGGAGAGGGGCATGACGATCGGACGTTCGGTCCCGGCGGCCACCGCCCGCAGGACTGCCTCGCTGAAGGTGCCACCGACCCCGGTCGTGCCGATCAGGACAGTCGGGCGGATACGTTCGATCGTCTCGACGAGGCCCGAGATGACGCCGCCGGAGCCGGTATCCCGGGTGAACCCGTAGGCATCGGCGGCGACGGTCGGCAGTGCCAGCTCGCGCTTCGTCTCGTCGAGGTCCGAACGTCCTTCGTGGACGGCGCCCCGAGAGTCGACGAGCGCCAACGCGCGACGGACGGAGGCATCGTCCATCCCCGCCTCCAGCATCGCGAGCCGGAGCAAGCGGGCGATGCCGATCCCGGCCGCGCCAGCGCCCGCGAGAACGATCCGGGTGTCGGCCAGTCGGGCGCCAAGCCCGCGTAGCCCGGCCAGGATGCCGGCCAGGACGACTGCCGCGGTTCCCTGGATATCGTCGTTGAACGACGGAACCCGAGCACGGTAGCGATCCAGGATCCGGAGCGCGTTGCCGCCCTTGAAGTCCTCCCACTGGATGACACAACCTGGCCACACCTCGGCGACGCCTGTGACGAACGCCTCGACGAGTGCGTCGTAGTCCGGACCGCGCAGGCGCGGTGCCCGGTGACCCAGGTAGAGCGGGTCGGCAAGCAGTGTGGGATTGTCGGTCCCCACGTCGAGCGACACCGGCAGGGTCATGGAGGGATAGATGCCGCAGCCTGCCGTGTAGAGGGCCAGCTTGCCGACCGGGATGGCCATCCCGCCGGCGCCCTGGTCGCCGAGCCCCAGGATCCGCTCGTTATCGGTGACGACGATGAGTCGGACGTCGTCGTACGGTCCCTGGCGGAGAAGTTGCGGGATCCGGTCGTGATCGGCTGGCGTGATCCAGACCCCTCGAGTCCGGCGGATGATGTGGCTGTACTCCTGGCAGGCGCGGCCGACCGTCGGCGTGTAGACGATCGGCAGGAACTCCTCGAGGTGTTCCGCAAGTAGACGGTAGAAGAGCGTCGCATTGCGGTCCTGGAGCGCGGCCATCCCGATGTAGCGCTCCAGGGCATCGTCCTTGCGCCGAAGGTGTTCGAGCTCAAGGTCCACCTGTTCGACGATGGTCAGGACACGGTCAGGCAGCAGGCCGCGCAGATGGAAGGCGTCGCGCTCGCCATCGCTGAAGGCCAGGTCCTTGGTGAGGAGGCGGCTGCCGAGCAGGGCCGGGCCGGCGAGCGCGATGCGGGCGGGCCGGCCAGCTGCGATATCGTCGAACGGAGCGGGAAACGGACGCACGCTTGCGAGGATAGTCGGTCGGGGATGCGCGGTGGCTGCGGCATCCTCGTGGCTGCATCAGCCGCCCTCCACGATGATCCTGCCGACCATCCCGTAGGCCTCGTGACCGGGCAGGTGGCAGATGAACAGGTACGTACCCGGTGTGCTGAAGGTGACGGTCGTGACCTGGCTCGTGCCGGCCGGGATGGAGACCTCGGTCGAGCGTGATGTGTGAGTGCGCTCCGTGCCGCCTCGATGGCGCTCGTGGACGGTGGCGTCGCCAACGATCCACTCGTGATCGATCGGGTCGTCGTTGCGCAGGACGACGGTGACCGCGACGCCGGCTGGGACGGTCACCGTGCGCGTCTGGAAGTGCGAGTAGTGGATGCCGATCTCGAGGTTGACCGGGCCCAGGCCGGGCGCGTGCGCCCAGGCCGCGGCGATACTGGCGAGTCCCAGCGAGAGGGCGATCCCAGCGACGAGGGCGAGTCGCCCCGGCCGACGATGGACGGACATCGTCCGGGACCCGGTCAGGCCATCGTCAGCGGCGGGCGCCGCCGGACGAGCAGCAGGATCCCGCCGGTCCCGCCGATGGCGAAGCTCAGCCCGACGACCATGCGCACCAGGTCCGCGGACCGATCGACGGGCCCCGCGACGTCCGGCATGTCGAGGCCGGCCATCAACCGCGATGGGTGACCTGAGCCCGTGGCGTCGATCGCCAGGTCGAACGTGAGTTGTGGGGCGACGGCGTCGATCGTCACTTTGGTCAGCCAGCCGGACGTTGGCACCCAGTCCATCCCGCGATCGCTGCGCAGATCCGCCAGGAGCGACTCGCTGGCGACCTCGCTGTGGCCGAGGTCCAGGCCGTTGTCGCCGGTCGGTGCCGGCAGCAGCGACGGCTTCCGGTCGGTCAGGAGGTAGACGTCGGCATCGACGCGCTCGCCGGCGCTCTTGCCAAGAGCCAGGATCCGTAGCGGCACCCACGGGTTCTCCGTGGGGATCGTGATATGGACCGGCGTCCCATCGCCGATGGCCTGACCGCGCTGGGCCGCCGCATCGACATCGAACACCGCGGCGAGGAAGATCGGCGAGCGGGCGGCGTAAAAGTCGAGGACTTCCGGCGCATCGGGTGGGAGGCGGAAGCCGTGGTCGGTCGCCCACTTGCCGACTGCCGCCGAGCCGCCGCGGAGGACGGTCACATCGAGGGCGTCGATGCGGACCTTCATGAGTTCCTCCGCCGAGCCAGCGACGTCCGACGTGGCTGCAGCTCGTGCCTCGAGCAGCTGCGGCTCGGTCTCGCGGACGAGGCGCTGGAGCGTCCAGTCGCCGCCTTTCTCGACGCTCGACGGGACGCCGGGGAGTGGCGTGATCGACCCGAACGAGCCGCCGCCACCGGCGAACTGGAAGGCGGTGACGTAGTGCTCCTCCCCGTCGTGGTAGCCGGCGAACGTCGTCGTTCGCAGCAAGTTGACCGCGCCGTTCGGTCCGATGAGTCCGCCACAGGCCAACGCCGGGCCGGCCGAGAGGGCGATGACAAGGAGGGCGGCCCCCAGGGCGGCGCCGGTTCGGCTGATCGAGCAGTGCATCGTCGATCCTCCTGCGATCCCGCCGGTCGTGCCTCGACCGGTCGAGTGGGGCTGAGACTCCGCGGACTGGGTCTGGGTTCCACGGCGGGCCTGAGCGGATCGCCGCCCAAGGGCGCTTTCGGGGCGCTATAGTCCGCGCGAGGTGGCGACGGCGCACGCCGCTCAGTGCCGGCAGCGGACGGCCAGAGGGTTGGAGGACGGGATTGTCTGAGCGGTCGCTCGTCGTCGCCATCGACCAGGGGACGACGAGCAGCCGCTGTATCCTCTTCGACCGGTCCGGTCGGCCCGCCGCCAGCCACCAGCTGGAGCACGCCCAGATCACCCCGCGTCCGGGCTGGGTGGAACACGACGCCGACGAGATCCTCGAGCGTGTGCGCACCTGCGTCCGCGTCGCGCTTCGTGGATCGGGCGTTGATGCACGGGCACTGGCCGCGGTCGGCATCAGCGATCAGCGGGAGACGACCGTCGTCTGGTCGCGGACGACTGGTCGACCCGTCGCCAACGCCATCGTCTGGCAGGACATGAGGACCGCAGAGGCCGGCGAACGCCTGGCCGCGACCGGCGGTCGCGACCGCTTCCGTGCCCAGACCGGGCTGCCCATCTCGATCTACTCGTCGGCGCTCAAGCTGTCTTCGATCATCGAGGCCGGCGGGCGGGAGCGTCGGGCGGCGGCCGAGGCCGGTGACCTGCTGTTCGGGACCATCGACACCTGGCTGATCTGGAACCTGACCGGCGGGATCGAGGGCGGCGTCCACGTGACCGATGTGACGAACGCGTCGCGGACGATGCTGATGGGCCTGGAATCACTCGCCTGGGAGCCGGAACTGCTCGACGCCTTCGGCATCCCGGCCGCGATGTTGCCCGACATCCGGTCCTCATCGGAGGTGTACGGGATCGGGGTAGGGGACCTGGCCGGCGTCCCGATCGCGGGCGATCTCGGCGACCAGCAGGCAGCGCTGTTCGGCCAGACCTGCTTCGAGGCCGGCCAGATCAAGTGCACCTACGGATCGGGCTGCTTCATGCTGATGCACACCGGCACGCGCCCGGTCCACTCGCGTCACGGCCTGATCACGACGGTGGCCGCGCGGCTCGGCGACAGCCCGGTGACCTATGCGCTGGAAGGGTCGGTCGCGGTCGCAGGATCGCTCATCGGGTGGCTCCGCGACAACCTTGGCATCATCGGCGATGCGTCCGAGGTGGAGGAGCTCGCCCGATCTGTGCCCGACAGCGGCGACGTCGTGTTCGTGCCGGCATTCTCCGGCCTCTTCGCTCCGCACTGGCGAAGCGACGCCCGCGGGATCATCGCCGGCCTGACCCTCCATGCCTCCCGCGGCAACATCGCCCGTGCCGCCCTGGAGTCCACGGCATATCAGGTCTACGACCTCGGCGAGGCCATGGTCGCGGACCTTGGCGAGGCACTCCCCGGTGAGCTGCGGGTGGACGGCGGGATGATCCGCAATGAGCTGTTGATGCAGTTCCAGGCCGACATCCTGGGACGTTCAGTCGTGGCCCCACCTTTCGCGGAGATCAGTGCCCTCGGGGCGGCGTATGCGGCCGGCCTGGCCGTGGGTTTCTGGAGCGGGCTCGATGAGCTTCGATCGATGCATCGGGTCGCTCGTCGCTGGGAGTCCGATATGGACCCAGCAACGCGAGCCGCGGGTATCGCCCGCTGGCACAAGGGGGTCGAACGGACGCTCGGCTGGATCGACCCGGCCGGGCCTTTTCGGTCCGCATGAGCGTAACCGCCTGACGCGGCGGGTCACACAGGCTGTGGTCGCGGCCGCTGTTACGGCCCCCAGAACGCGACCGCGCCGTTCGCCACGCGCAAGGGATCCGACCCGTCGGCCTTCACGACGAGGATCTCGCCGGCCCCGCCCTCCGCGATGGTTGGCAGTACGAGCGACGTACTGTCAGGCGACCACAGTCGGTGGCTCAGCGCGTACTGGTCGAAGAACGGCAGGAGCTGGCTCACGAACGTATCCGTGAGATGGACCGTTCGCTGGGAGCGGACCGCACCACTGGCGACGTCGATGAAGACGAGTCGTAACGCGAGGCCGGGCGCGTCGACGACCTCGACCGCCGGGACGGGTCCGCCACGCGCGACCGCCTCGATGACGCCGGCCATGACGCCACCGCCGGTGCGGGCATCGCCCGTGGCGATCCTGTCGTCGCTTGGCGAGATGACCCGAAGCGCGGCGATCGTCCGTCCGTCAGGTGCCCAGAAAAACGCCACGACGGCACCATCGAGGAGCGTTCGGACGGATCCCGACGCGGCGTCCAGCAGTCGCAACGGCCCGACCGGAAGTGACGTGTCCCGCGTGTCGGGAGCCGCCCGGCCGATGAACGCGAGGCCGTCGCCGGTCGGGTCGAAACCCAGGGCCGCCGGACCGAATACAGCAACGGCATGGCGGGTGGCGGTGTCGCGTGCCTCGACGACCACCTCCCCCGAGGCGTCCGGCCGAGCACTCACATAGGCCAGGTATCGACCGTCGCCGGCCACAGCCGGCGCACGGAACATCCCGGGTGTGTCCACGACAGACCGAATGGCCTCGCCGTCGAGGCCGATCTCGCCAAGAAAGCCATCGGCCGTGCTCCCGCTGTGGACGATGAGCTGCCCGCCGTTCACCCAGGTCCAGTACATCGGCGTACCCAGTCGGATCGTGGTGTCCGGCCCACTTGCGTCGGCCGGTGCCTGCCGGAGGGCGATGCTGCCGGGCTCGGTCGTGAGGAAGGTCAGTGCTGAGCCATCGGGTGTCCAGTACAGATAGAAGGGCCGGTGGTCGGCGCTCCGGTAGATGACCGTCGGGGTGGTGACCGGGGCTCCGCCGCTCGCCGCCGAGACGCTGAACACGTAGATGCCGCCGTCGCCGACGCCTGTGCCGATCGCCGCGAACCGCGTCCCGTCCGGCGACCACGCCGGGAACGCGAACGTGACGCCCTGGACCTCGTGGCGCACAGGGGATCCTCCGGCGGCGTCCATCGTGACGATCGCCCCGGCCGGGTCCACGGCCGCCAGCATCCCGGCTGCGACCAGCTCCGTGTCGGGCGTTGCGCTCGGCGCCACCTGGGTCGTCGGCTGGAAACGGATGAGCCCGACGCCCGCCAGGCCGGTCAGCACCGTGACGACGATCAGCACGATGGCGATGACGCTGATGAAGCGCCTGGATCGGGGCGTGTCCGGTTCGATGGCATCTGAGTCGAGGCCGGGGTCGCGATCGGGGTCGAAGGGGAGATCCGCCATGTGTCAGACGATACGACGGCGGCGCCAGCGCGGATGCCCCGATTGACGGCCCGATGTAGCATCGCGTTCGTGCCGTGCAACTGAGCGACGGCCCAAGGAGGGTGCAGCCACTTTGGCGACGCGCAAGCGAAAGACCGTCTACCCCCCGGCCCGGACGGACACCAAGCCGGCACCGCGCGCCGGAGCGGGCCCCGAACCATACATTCGACCCACGGTAGCAACGATCGACCTGACCGCCGGAAGCGGCAGGGCCGGTCTTTCAGTGGGGGACCGGGTCAGGATCGCGGGTGGCGGTCTGTACGCCGGCGAAGCGGC
>JANONZ010000444.1:0-1931 GCA_031421095.1 Thermomicrobiales bacterium | reverse complement strand
CCAGTGAAGCTCGACGGGAGCTCGGGATCCAGGCCGGCGATCGGCTCGATGTCATGGTGACGGACGACGCGATCGTCCTCCGCAAGCGACCGGCGCGGCCATCGGACCGGCTGCGAGGGCTGGCTGCCGGTCGAGGTTGGTACGACCCGGATCCGGTCACCTTCGTCCGCAGACTGCGCGATGAAACAGCGGCGCGATCGCGTGACCGAGAGGAGCTCATCGCACATGCGAGACTTGGCGGGGCATCGCAGGATCGGCCTGGACAGCAACATCCTGATCTACCTCCTCGAGACGAGCGGCCCACTCGCCGACGCGGCAGCCCGGATCGTTGACGCGATCGACGCCGGAACCACAGAGGCGGTCCTTTCGACCGTCGGACTCATCGAGATCCTTGCGGGACCCGCGCGTGCGGGAGACGCTGCGGCGTTCGAGCTCACGGCCGACGCGCTCCGAGACCTGTTGATCCGTGTGGTGAGTCTCGATCGGGCGACGGCCGAGGACGCCGCATGGATCCGAGGATCGCTCGGGATCGGTCTGGAGGACGCCGTGCACCTCGCGAGTGCGCGCAATGCGGGCGCCACGGCCTTCGTGACGAATGATCGACGCCTTCGCTCGATCCCACGCCTCGAGGTCGTGTACCTGGACGACCTGGTCGCCTGACCACCCTCGTCGCGCCACGTCCCGAGGCCCGCGACGTGGTCCGCACTCGGGCGACGGGTCGGGCATCCTAGGTGGCGATGAATCTCACGCTCACCGACGCCCAGCTCGAGCTCCAGGCGCGTGCCCGCGGCTTCGTGCGAGATGTGCTCCAGCCCCGCGAGGTCGAATTCGAGCGCGCGAACGGCCGAGTCCCACGCGACTGGGGCGACCCGATACGCAGGGCGGCCATCGAGAATCGGCTGCACGGCGGATCCCTGCCGCGCGAGGTGGGCGGACAGGGCTGGACGGTCGTCGAGCAAGTGCTCGTCCATGAGCAACTAGGCCAGTCCACCGGCGGACTCTGGTCGTACATCCCGGGCGCGTACAACGTGCTGGTCCATGCGGACCCGGAGCAGCGCCGGCGGTACCTTGACCCGTGCCTGCGCGGCGAACGGTCCGGCAGCTACGCGATCACCGAAGATGGGGCCGGCTCCGATGCACGCGCCCTGCGCGCGACCGCGGTCCGCGATCCCGCCACAGGGGAGTACCTGCTCAACGGTGAGAAGTGGTTCGTGACCGGCCCGGACGACACCGACTTCATGATCTTCCACTGCCTCGTCGTCGATGGGGAGCAGCGCCTCCCGACGCTCTTCCTGGTTGATTACGACACGCCCGGCGTCACGCTCAAGCACGACCCGGACTACACCCACACGTTTGCGGACCGACACCCACAATTTGTGCTGGAGGACGTCCGGGTTTCGGCGTCGGCGGTGCTCGGTGGTGTGGGGCGCGCGGATGACCTGACGAACGAGTGGTTCGTGGAGGAGCGCATCCACATCGGGGCGCGCTGCAGCGGGGCGATGGAACGGCTGCTCACCCTGGCCATCGCGTGGGCCACTGAACGCGTGCAGTTCGGCCAGCGGATCTACGACTTCCAGGGCGTCAGCTTCCCGCTTGCCGACTCGGCAGCCGACGCCTCTGCGGCCCGTCTCCTCACCCGCGAGTGCGCCTGGCTGGCCGATACCGGCGCCGACCCCAAGCTCGTCCACGCCAAGGCCTCGATCGCCAAGCTGTTTGCCTCCGAAGCCGCCTGGCGCTGTGCCGACCGCGTCGTCCAGGTCTTCGGTGGCCGTGGCTACATGCGCGAGTTTGCGCCGGAGCGCTTCCTGCGCGAGTTGCGGGTCGATCGGATCTGGGAGGGAACTTCGGAGATCCAACGCGTGATCATCGCCCGCGCGCTCGAGAAGCGGGGCGTCGGTCGAGTCGTCGGATGATGCGGATCGACGTCCGTG
>JANONZ010000443.1:0-8328 GCA_031421095.1 Thermomicrobiales bacterium | reverse complement strand
TTGACATCGACGAGGTCCGTCTTGAGCTCGATGACGAGCAGCGCTCTACGGCCCGGGTGCCAGAGCAGGAGGTCGATGACGCCTCGCTCGCCGTAGATGGAGAACGACGCTTCAGGCACGAGCAGCCACTCCGTGAAGTCGGCCACGAGCACCCGCGCCAGCGACTCGTGCAACTGCGAGTGCCGAAGGCTCAGCATCCGATCCAGGTCGCCGCCGCGCCAACGTGGCACGAGATCGAGGCTGATCTCCAGTGCCACGCACACACCGCGCAGCAGATCGAGCGGCAACGACCCGAAGTGACCTCGCTCCATCCGGGAGATCGTGGCGCGCGAGACATGGGCCTCGGCCGCGAGATCCTCCTGGCGCAAGCCCTTGCGGATCCGCGCGGTTCGGATCGTCGAACCGATTCGGACGTCATCCATGACGGTGATGATGGCGCTGAGGGCTTCACCCGGACTTACCTGGCTCTCGACCCGGTTTGACCACAGGCTCATCCGCCAGATGTCGCTGTGCAGACCCTTAGGCGGACCGAGCGCCCCTCGCGGGCGTCCGCGCCAATGTGGCCGAGCGTGGAGCGGCCGGCACGAGGTAACCAAACAGCCTCGATCAGACTGACTCGCCGCCAGAAACCCGCCCAATGCTCCAGCCACGTACATTTGGCGAACAACCGGGCGCGGGCCAACCGGGCGCGGGCCGACGGGGCGCCGGACGACGCGGGCGCGGGCCACGAGAACGCCCGCTGTGCACGACGACGTGGCCGTCTGGTCCGAGCGTGGCTGCCGCTCACGCCTGCGGTAGACTCTGGGCGGTCCGTGCGCTGCTCACCGGCGCCGAGGACTCGGACGTAGGAGGCCCTGATATCGTTTCTGCCGAGGAACTCCGCGCCAGGATCCGCGAGGTCCCCGACTTCCCGAAGCCGGGCATCCTGTTCTACGACATCACCACCCTGCTGAAGGATCCGGCCTCGTACAGGGCGGCCATCGACCTGATGCTGGCGCCCTACCAGGGTGAGCAGATCGATATCGTCGTCGGGATGGAGTCACGTGGCTTCATCTTCAGCGCCCCGATGGCCTACCAGCTGGGCGCCGGCGTGGTGCCGGTTCGCAAGCTGGGCAAACTTCCGGCTGAGACGATCACGGTCGAGTACGCCCTCGAATACGGCTCCAACACACTGGAGATCCATCGCGACGCGATCGCGCCCGGCCAGAAGGTCCTCATCGTGGACGACCTGCTCGCGACAGGTGGCACGGTCCATGGCACGATCGAGCTGGTCGAGCGCCTGAAGGGCGAGGTCGTGGGCATCGGCTTTCTCGTCGAGCTCGAGTTTCTCAAGGGGCGCGACCGGCTGGAAGGCCGCCGGGTCACCAGCGTCATCACGTACTGACGGACTGTCGCATCGAGGCCGGGCCATTGGCCGATCCCCCCATCGATCCCAGCGCGGCTTCCGCGGGCGCCGCCGCGCCTGCGGCCTCCGAAAGCGTCGCCGCGCCTGCACCGACCCCCCCGGTCCAGGCTGAGCGCGCCGAGCCAGCGACACACGAGGTCCCCGCCGCGCCCGGGGTGGACCTGGGTCGACGACGATTCTTCCGCGCCTTCGCGGGCGAACTCATCCAGACGGCCGCGACGATGGCCGGTGCGGCCCAGGCACTCCAGCGGGCCTCGGCGGAGGCGGCCAACTCGATCCTCGATCCGGCCGGGTCGACAGCCCTGCTGGACCACTCGGCAGCGGATGCGTCGAATGCCGATCGTTCCCGGCCGACCGGCTTTCGGACGCCGTTCCGCGAAGATGCGGGGGTCCTGTACCTGATCGATCAGCGGCGACTGCCCGAGACACTCGAGGAGTTCCCGTGCAGGTCGGCGGGCGAGGTCGCCTATGCCATCCGCGAGATGGTCATCCGCGGCGCACCGGCCATCGGCCAGGTGGCGGCGATCGGGATGGCGCTGACCGCGGCGAAGACGAGCGACAGCCGGCCCTATGCGCGGCGGGCGACGCTCCGAGGTTCGGCCAACGCGCTCACGAACGCACGGCCGACCGCGATCAACCTGTCCTGGGCAGTGGGTCGGATGATGGCCGCCTACGAGGCCGTCGGCGATCTGTCCGAGGACGGCGTCGCCATCGCGGACGCGCTGCGGAGGGAGGCCGATGCGATCGTCTTCGAGGCGACCACGGATCACGGCCGGCTGGCGGGTTTCGGCCTGGAACTCCTGCCGACGCCCGACGATCGGCCGGTGCGCATCCTGACCCATTGCAACACCGGGCCGTTGGCCTGCGGCCAGTTCGGGACCGCCCTCGGTGTGGTCCAGGCAGCGCATCATGCCGGCCGCTCGGTCCATGTCTGGGTGGATGAGACTCGACCCTACCTGCAGGGGGCTCGGCTGACGACCTGGGAGCTGGCTCAGGCCGGCGTCCCGCACACCCTGCTGCCCGATGTCGCGGCCGGTGCGCTGATGGCCGCCGGGGAGGTCGACGTCATCCTGGTCGGGGCCGATCGCGTCGCGGCCAACGGTGACACGGCCAACAAGGTCGGGACATACACCCTGGCGGTGCTGGCGGCCCGCCACGGCATCCCGTTCTATATCTGCGCGCCCACCAGCTCCATCGACCTGGAGACGCCGGACGGCGCGGCGATCCCGATCGAGGAGCGGCGTGCCGAAGAAGTCACCGAGTTCCGTGGCGTGCGGATCGCACCCCCGGATACCAAGGTGCGCAACCCATCCTTTGACGTCACCCCGGCCGAGCTCATCAGCGGCATCGTCACCGAAGAGGGCGTCGTGCGGGCCCCGTTCGCGCCTGGCCTGCGCGACGCGACCGAGCAGGCCAGGGCCCGCTGGGCGAACACGCCCGGGTTCCACGCGCTCGCGGCGAGCGTGGCCCTCGCGGCGAGCGTGGCCCTCGCGGCGAGCGTGGCCCTCGAGGCGAGCGTGGCCACGCCCGCCACATCCCCGGCATCTGCGGCAGGCGACTGATGGCCACGGTCCTGCTCGGTCGTCGCGGTGCGATCGTCGCTCGGGCGACGACGGACAAGGTCCTGCTGCGCACGCTCCTCGAGCGCGACCGCCTCTATGCGGCGTACGCGCTGTGCGACCTGGAGGAGCGCGAATTCGCACGGACTCGCTGGGGCGTCGCCTGGGACGGCGATGTCCCGATCGCTCTGGTGCTGGAATACAACGGCCCTACGCCACAACCCCTCGTGGTCATGGGCCGCGAGGACGGGATCGCGGTCGTCCTGCGGGACCTCATCCGCCCGCGCGTTGCGTACGTCGCCGCACCCGCCGAGGTCCTGCCCGCCATCGAAACGGCATACCGCGTGGACCCCGGTCCTACCATGGTCCGGATGTGGCTGGACCGGGCGCACTTCCGGCCGTACCCGGCGACGGTCCAGCGTCTGCTGCCGGTCGAGATCGGCGATCTGAACCGGCTCTACCAGCTTGGGTTCGCCTCATGGCTGCCCTACGGCGCGATCGCCGATGGTGTCTACTACGGTCTCCGGGTCAACGGCCAGCTGGTGGCGGCCGCCGGCACGCACGTGGTCAGTCCGGCCGCCCGCCTTGCTGTCGTCGGCAACGTCCTGACCCATATGGATTTCCGTGGCCGTGGGTTCGCGACGGCCGTCACCGGCGCCGTCACCGCGGAGCTGCTCCGGACGTGCGACCAGGTCGTACTCAACGTCCGCTCCGACAATCCAGCGGCACTGAACGCCTACCGGCGCCTTGGCTACCGCGAGCACCTCCGCTTCGAGGAGCGGCTCATCCACCGCCTGGGCTCACCATGGCCAGACCTCGCCGGACCCATCCGGCGCTTTTTCGCACGCAAGGAGACGGACCCTCGATGACCGACCACAGCCTGCTTCCGGCTCACGACGTGACAGACCTCGGCCTCGCCGCGGAAGGTGTCCGGCGGATCGAGTGGGCGGAGCGCGAAATGCCCGTCCTGCGCCTCATCCGTCAGCGCTTCGAGCGTGAACGGCCGCTCGACGGGCTGCGCATCGGGGCCTGTCTGCACGTCACGACAGAGACGGCCAACTTGATGCGGACCCTCAAGGCCGGTGGCGCGGACGTGGTCCTCGCGGCCAGCAATCCGCTTTCCACGAAGGACGACGTCGCGGCGGCCCTCGTCGCCGAGTACGGCATCGCCACCCACGCCCGCCGGGGCGAGGACCGCGACACCTACTACGCCCATCTGGAGGCGGTCGCGGCGACCCGCCCGCAGCTCACGATGGACGACGGTTGCGACCTCGTCTCGCTCCTGCACAGCAAGCATCCCGAGCAGGTCAAGGAGGTGCTCGCCGGAACGGAAGAGACGACGACCGGCGTCATCCGCCTTCGCGCGATGGCCGCGGACAACGCCCTCGGCTTTCCGGTCATCGCCGTAAACGAGGCGCAGACCAAGCATCTCTTCGACAACCGCTATGGCACGGGCCAGAGCACGCTCGACGGGATCCTTCGAGCGACCAACATCCTGATCGCCGGACGGCGTGTCGTCGTCGCCGGCTACGGCTGGGTGGGCAAGGGGATCGCCGCCCGGATGGCCGGTCACGGCGCGCACGTCACGATCATCGAGGTGGACCCGGTCCGTGCCCTCGAGGCGCTCATGGACGGCTTCCAGGTCATGACCGCCGGCGACGCCGCCGGCTGGGGCCAGCTGTTCATCACCGCGACCGGCAACGTCAACGTCTTCCGGCGTGAGCATTTCGAGGCGATGCGCGACGGCGCCATCCTGGCGAACTCCGGCCATTTCGACGCGGAGCTGGACCTGTCCGCGCTGCGCGCCCTGGCCGAGGGTCACGTCCGCGACGTGCGCGAGAACGTCCAGGAGTTCGATCTGGGCGGCAAGCGGCTCAACCTGGTGGCCGAGGGACGTCTCGTCAACCTGGGCGCCGCGGAGGGCCACCCCGCGGCGGTCATGGATATGAGCTTCGCGAACCAGGCCCTGTCGGCCGAGTATGTGGCGCTGCACCATGCCGAACTGGAGGCGAAGGTCTACGTCGTGCCCGAGGCGATCGACGCCGAGGTCGCACGCCTGAAGCTGGCCGCCCTGGGCATCACCCTGGACCCGATGACGGCTGAGCAGGCCGAATACGTCACCTCCTGGCAGCACGGGACGTAGCCCGTGACGGATCCTGCCATCGCGCCCTACGGAGCGTGGGCCTCTTCGATCCGGATCGACGAGGCCGTCAGCGACGCCATCGGGCTCGCCGAGCCGTGGCTGGATGGTGACGATACGTATTGGCTGGAGGGCCGACCGACGGAAGGCGGCCGGCGAGTCCTGGTCCGGGCCGCCCCGGACGGCACTGCGACGGACCTGACGCCGCCTCCCTTCAACGTCCGGACGCGGGTCCACGAATACGGTGGTGGTTCGTACGTCGTGGCCGGGGGTGTGGTCGTCTTCTCCAACTTCGTCGACGGCCGTGTCTACCGCCTGGACCCGGGTTCGGAGGAACCGGTGCCGATCACCCCAGACGGACCGTGGCGGTTCGCCGACCTGCGGGCCGATCCTGGCCGCCGCCGGTTTATCGCCGTCTGCGAGGATCACGCAGCACCGGGCCATCCGGTCGCCTCGATCGTCGCCGTCCCGCTGGATGGGGGCGCGGACCCGGTCATGCTGGTCAGCGGTCCCGACTTCCTTGCCGCACCGCGCCCATCGCCCGATGGCTCCAGCCTGGCGTGGCTGGAATGGGATCACCCGGACATGCCCTGGGATGCGAGCCGGCTGCGTGTCGCGTCGTTCGGCCCAGGCGGTCTGCTGGAGCCCTCGACGCTGGCGGCAGGGGGGCCGGAGGAATCGATCGCCCAGCCCGAATGGTCGCCCGATGGCATCCTCCACTTCGTGTCCGATCGGACCGGCTGGTGGAACCTGTACCGCCTTGCCGAGGGTCCGGCCATTCAGGCGCTCGCGCCGATGGAGGCCGAGTTCGCCGATCCGGCGTGGGTATTCGGCCGTTCGTCGTATGGGTTCGTCCCGGATGGTTCGATCGTCGCCACACCGCGACGGGCCGGCCGCGACCAGCTGGTCCACATTCGTCCCGGCCTTCTGGTCGGCGAAGTTGACACGACGTACACGGAGTTCGAGGGCCTGATCGTCGGCGCGAACGCCATCGTCGCGCTCGCCGGCTCCGCCACCGAACCGACGGTCCTCGCCCGCTTCGACCCGACGACCCTGGCCGTGGCCGGCATCCTGCGGCGCTCGAGCAGCGTCGCGCTTGACCCGGCCATCATCTCCGAGCCCGAGGCCATCGATTTCCCGGTCGGCACGGATCGGGTCGCTCATGCGCTCTACTACCCGCCGCGCAACCCGGACTTCATCGGCCCGTCGGACGAGAAGCCGCCGCTCGTCGTCCTGTCCCACGGGGGACCGACGTCCAACACCTCGAGCGCGCTTGACCTCACCAAGCAGCTACTGACCAGCCGCGGGATCGCCATCGTCGACGTGGACTACGGCGGGAGCACCGGCTACGGTCGGGCCTACCGCCAGGAGCTCGCCGGTCGCTGGGGCCTGGTGGATGTCGACGATTGCGTGGCTGCAGCGGACTTTCTGGTCCATCGCGGAGACGTGGATCCGGAGCGCCTGGCCATCGCGGGCGGGAGTGCCGGCGGCTACACGACACTCGCCGCACTGGCCTTCCGCGACGTCTTCCGCGCCGGCATCAGTCGCTTCGGCGTGGCCGATCTCGAGGCGCTGGCCCAGCACACGCACAAGTTCGAGTCGCGTTACCTCGATGGGCTGGTCGGGCCATACCCGGCCTCGGCCGCCACGTATCGGGAGCGCTCGCCGGTCCACTTCCTGGATGAGATCTCGTGTCCCGTCCTGGTCATGCAGGGTCTCGATGACCGGGTCGTGCCGCCGACCCAGGCCGAGGCGCTCGTCGCGGCGCTTCAGGCCAACCATATCCCCCACGCCTACCTGGCCTTCGAGGGCGAGGGCCACGGCTTCCGCGCCGCCGCCGCCATCAAGCGCTCGCTCGAGGCCGACATCTCATTCCTGGGCCAGGTCTTCGGGTTCGAGCCTGCGGACGATCTCGAACCGATCGAGATGCCCGGGCTGGAGGCCTGGCGCGCCCTCCGCTCCAGCGCCTGAGGAACCCGTGCTAGGCTTCGAGGCCATGAGCATCGTCGACGCCGCCCACTACCTGTTCACGTCCGAGTCGGTCACCGAGGGCCATCCGGACAAGATGTGCGACCAGGTCTCCGACGCGATCCTGGACGCGATCATCCGCGAGGACCCGGTGGCACGGGTCGCCTGCGAGACGGCCACCACGACGGGCCTCGTCATGGTCCTCGGCGAGATCACGACGAAGACGTACGTCGATTTCCAGGCTGTGGTCCGCGACACCGTCCGGGACATCGGCTACACGCGGGCCGAGTACGGCTTCGACTATCTGACCTGCGGCACGCTCGTGTCCATCAAGGAGCAGTCTCCGGACATCGCGCAGGGTGTCGACTCAGCGCTCGAGATCCGCGAGGATGCCGCCTCGGCGTTCGAGCTTGGCGCCGGCGACCAGGGGATGATGTTTGGATTTGCCTGCCGCGAAACGCCGGAACTCATGCCACTGCCGATCGCCCTGGCCCACCGGCTGGCGCGCCGCCTGGCCGAGGTCCGCAAGTCGGGCCAGCTGCCGTACCTGCGTCCCGACGGCAAGACCCAGGTCACGGTCGAGTACGAGCGCGGCGTGCCCAAGCGGGTCCGGACCGTCGTGGTGTCCGCCCAGCACGATCCGGATGTCCAGGGGGAGCGGCTCCGCGCCGACATCATCGAGACGGTCATCATGTCGACCATCCCGGCGGACCTGCGCGAGACGGATCCGGTCATGCACGTCAACCCGACCGGGCGGTTCGTGACGGGTGGCCCGATGGGCGACGCCGGGCTGACCGGTCGCAAGATCATCGTGGACTCGTACGGCGGGATGGCCCGTCACGGCGGCGGGGCCTTCTCCGGCAAGGATCCGACGAAGGTGGACCGATCCGCCGCCTACGCCGCCCGGTGGGTCGCCAAGAACATCGTTGCGGCCGGGATCGCCGATCGCTTCGAGGTGGAGGTCGCCTACGGCATCGGCATCGCCCGGCCGATCAGCTTCAGTGTCGACTCGTTCGGGACCGGCAAGATCGCCGATGAGGCCATCCAGACCCTCATCGAGCGGCATTTCGATCTGCGGCCCGCCTCGATCATCGCAGCGCTGGACCTGCGCCGGCCGATCTACCGCCAGACCGCGGCCTATGGCCACTTCGGACGACCGGATCTGGATCTGCCGTGGGAGCGGACGGAGAAGGCCGCGATCCTGGCCTCGGAAGCCGGACTACCGGAGCCCGCGGCCGTGACGGCTGCCAGCTGAC
>JANONZ010000442.1:0-8961 GCA_031421095.1 Thermomicrobiales bacterium | reverse complement strand
TGGATCGACGAGCTGGCCGGCGACGGCGCGCCCGAGCCGTCCCGTTCCGCTTGCTTCGTGCCGTTCGCGGTCGACGGTCGGGTGCTTGGCGCGATGGGCCTGCTCTTCAGCCCGAGACGGACCTTCGGCGGCGACGACATCGCCTTCATCAGCGCCCATGCCGACCTGTGCGCCGGGGCTCTCGATCGTATCGCGCTGACCGGGTCTCGCGAACGCCTCGTCGAACACCTGCAGGAGGAGCGGAGCCGTCTGGAGATCGTGCTCCAGCGGATCGGGGCGGGCGTGATCATCGCGCAGGCGGATCCGACCGAGGTGATGCTGACCAACGATGCGGCGCGACACATCTGGCGTGGCAACGTGGCGAGGATGACCGAACCTGGGGCGGCAGAGCGGTACGTCGCCTTCGACGCGACGGGGCGGCGCCTGGAGCCCACCGACTGGCCACTTGAACGCTCCATGGCCACCGGCCGGGTCGTGGATCCCGAAGAGATCGAGTTCACGCGGCTCGACGGGACCCGCGGCTGGATGCTGGCGAGCGCCGCACCGATCGTGGATCGCGCCGGCACGGTCACGGCCGGGGTCGTGACGTTCACCGACATCACGGATCAGCGGGCCGATCGGGAGAACCAGCGGTTCCTCGTGGAGGCGGGCCAGATCCTCGGCGGCTCGCTCGACTACGAGACCGCCATCCGCCGTCTCGCGGAGCAAGCCGTGCCGGCCATCGCGGACTGGTGCGCGGTGGACCTCCTCGACGGCGACGACAGCCGGCGAACGCTGGCAGTCGCTCACGTGGACCCGACCCAGGCCCACCTCGTGGAGGCATTGACCAAGGGCTATCCGGCCGGCCACTGGCTCGTCCCCGATATCCAGCTAGCGACGACACCGGCCCAGATCCACGATGCCCGCCATGCGGAACTCGTGCGGGAGCTCCGTGTCCGCTCCATCCTGGCCGTCCCGCTCCGGATCGGCGACCGCGAGCTCGGCACGCTGACGCTCGGCTCCTCGGTCTCGGAGCGCCAGTTCCGTCCCCAGGACCTGGTCTTCGCCAATGACCTGGCGGCCCGCGTGTCGGCGGCGATCCAGAACTCGAGACTCTATCGCGAGGCGGACCGCTTCCGGATGATCATCGACTCGGTCGTGGAGGCGATCATCGTGTTCGACCCCGAGACGCGTCGCATCGGCGAGGTGAACCGAGGAGCGGAGGAACTGCTGGGTAGGTCCCGTGCCGACCTGCTGGAGCAGACCATCGACGAGCTATTGCGCCCGGACGATGCGGAACGGCTCCTCCACGTGGTCGGCCAGCTCAGGGCCGGGCCTCAGGACGCGACGACCATCATGCTGGAGTACCCAGGCCCGGCCGACCGCTCCGTCGCCGTCGAGGTCGTCGTCCAGTCCGTCGCGCTGCCCGAGGGTGGTCGCGGGATCGTCGCGATCGCCCGCGATATCCGTGAACGGATCGACACGCAGATCCGGCTCCAGCGCCTGGCCGAGGCGGAACACGCGCGCGCCGCTGAGCTGAACGCGGTCATCCGGGCGATCGGCGAGGCCGTCGTCGTCTGTGGTGCGGATGGCACGATCACGTTGACGAACCCGGCCGCCGAGCTGCTCTTCCCAGCCGTCGAGGGGGCGACGTACGCCGACATCCTCGGGCAGCTGCACGACCCGGATGGCCTGGCGCCCAGGCTCGGCCCGGCCGGCGGAACGATCGAGTTGACGACGAGGGCCAACCCGGACCGCTGGGTGGAGATCACGACCTATCCGGTCGGCGATGAAGCTGCCACGGGGACGACGGTCGAGACCATCGTCGTCATGCGCGATGTCACCCAGGCGCGCAAGCGGGAGCTGGTCCGCGAGACGTTCATCGGCGTCCTGTCGCATGAATTGCGCACGCCGCTGACGATCATCTTCGGAGGGGCGAAGCTCCTGGCCCGGCCCGACTCCACCCTCGACGAGGAGACCCGCCGCGGCATCTTCCGCGACATCTACGACGAGGCTGAACGGCTCCAGCGCCTGGTCGAGGATGTTGTCGCCCTCAATCGCTTCGCCGAAGGCACCGGCGAAGTGAGCTGGGAACCGGTGCTGATCCAGCGCGTGGTGCCGCGGGTCGTCAGCTCCGAGGAAGCGCGCTGGCCGGAAGCCACCTTCCAGCTCGAGGTCGAGGTCGCACTGCCGACGGTCCGTGCCGACCCGACGTTCGTGGAGCAGGTGCTCCGCAACTTCCTGTCGAACGCAGCCAAGTATGGCGGCGTCGGGTCGGTCGTCAGGGTGACTGCTCAGGCGGGCGACGGCGAAGTGCTTGTCCGAGTCCTCGACGACGGTCCGGGCTTCCCGGCCCAGGAGACGGAGCGACTGTTCGAGCTCTTCTATCGTTCGCCTGGCACCGCCACGATGGCACCCGGGGCCGGCATCGGCCTCTTCGTCTGCGCCCGGCTCATCGCCGCGATGGGTGGCCGGATCTGGGCAAAGTCGCGACCCGAGGGCGGCGCCGAATTCGGGTTCGCACTCGCGGAACTCACCGAGGCCGAGGAGTGACGGGGGCCACCGGCTGCGGCGCGGCCTCGGTGGCGACCGGCGGTCAGATCCAGCCGCGCAGGCGGGCGATCCCCACGATCGTGGCACCGGTCCCGACCATGCCTGCGAGGACCAGCCAGAAGTTGTTGCCGTTGTCGAAGATCGAGACCTGGAAGTTCATCCCCATGATCCCGGCCAGCACGACGGACGGAAGCAGGACCGCGGACAGGATCGTCAGGACCTTCATGACCTCATTGGCCTGCTGAGCCGCTCGCCCCATCTGGATGTCGAACGTGCCAAGGAGCGAATCGCGCAGCGACTCGACCGCTTCCACGGCTCGCTCAAGACGGTCGCCCAACCCCGGCCACGGTTTGCCGAGCTCCTCGTGCAGTTCCATCTCCGGCCGTGCCAACGCGGCGAACGCCGGGCGATGCGCGACCAGGGACCGCCTGATCACCCCGATGAGGCGGCGCAACCTGACGATCCTGCCCAGGATGTCATCGCGCGGTTTCGCGCGGAGGGCCATATCATCGAGTCGGTCGATCTCCCGACCGAGGTCGTCGACGAGCCCGAAGTAGCCGGCGATGACCTCGTCGGCGATGTTGGCGAGGAACCCGGCGGCGTCGAGAGCGCCCAGGCGCGTGTCGCCCTCGGTCGCCTCATCGACCCGTCCCAGCGCCTCGACCGGCCCGTCGTGGACCGTGAGGACCCAGTTCTTGCCCGCAACGACATCGACCTCACGCCGGACGGGCGCGCTGTCAACCGCCGATGCAAGCGAGTCGGGCACCTCCAGCGCCTCCAGGATGAGGTGGAAGTGGTCGGGGTACTGGATGAGTCCGGGCTTGCCAGTGGCCTTGAGGAGGCGCCCGGAAAGCGACCGCTCGAGGCCGAGGACCTTGGCAGCCATGGCGAGCTCGGCCGGATCACGGCCGTCGATGTCGACCCACAGCAACCGGTCCTTCCCGAGATCGACGCTGAAGTCGGGGCCGAAGTCGACGTCTCCGTCGCGGCCACCGGAATCGTAGAGGTGCGCCCGAACCACGGTCCGCGCGGATCCCTGCGGCGTCAGCGCACGGCCCCGAGCAAGACGACGACGACGAGCGCGAGCAGGAGTGGCTGGATCATCGATGCGTCTCCTCCGGGCCAGATGGATGCCAGAGGCAGGTTGACATCGAGGCCATCCCGCCCGGACGTCAGGCCTCCAAGCGCTCATCACAGATGGCTTGCAGCCTGCATCTGGCGTCCCGCGCGGCACCCGCTGTCGGACCGGATGTCATCCCGTTGTTACGCGTGACGGCGGCCACGTTGTCCGCATGATGCCCTTCATATTCGACAGTGGGCCCCAGCCCCGGACTTCGGGTGAAGAGACCCCCAGCAGGCGGGTGGGATGCCCGCGCCGGGGATGGAGGTAAACGATGGGAATCATCGCCTGGATCGTGGTCGGCGCCATCGCCGGCTACCTCGCCGGGTTCATCGTCAAGGGTGACGAGGGCCTTGGTGTCATCGGCCACATCGTGCTCGGGATCGTCGGCGCGGTCGTCGGCGGCTTTCTGGCCGGTGTGCTGACCGGCGGCACGGACTACACGACCGGGATCAACATCCCGACCATCATCGTCGCGGTGATCGGTGCCGTGATCACGGTCCTCGTCGTCAGCATGATCACCGGCCGGGGCCGGGCAGGCCGCGGCTCCATCTGATCCACGGGTCGCTCGATGGGCGACGATAACGTGCGAACGCCCACTGAAAGGTGGGCGTTCGTCTTTTCGACAGCTATGAGGTATGCGACATGTCCCAGATCATCGAAACCATCGAGGTGGATGTGCCTGTGAGCACCGCCTACAACCAGTGGACACAATTCGAAGAGTTCCCCCTCTTCATGGAGAGCGTCGAGACGGTCGTCCAGCTCGATGACACCACGCTCCAGTGGCAGGCCAAGGTGGGGCCGGTCACCAAGCGCTGGCAGGCCCGGATCACCGAACAGACTCCGGACCAGCGGATCGCCTGGACCGCGATCGACGGCGCGCAGAACGCCGGCGTCGTGACGTTCCATCGGTTGTTGGATGACCGCTCGCGAGTCACGTTGCAATTGGACGTGGAGCCGGAAGGCCCCGTGGAGAGCGCTGGTGATGCGCTCGGCTTCGTCCAGCGGCAGACCAAGGGCGACATGGAGCGGTTCAAAGCCTTCATCGAGGCGCGCGGCTCCGAGACCGGTGCATGGCGCGGCGACGTGACGCACAGCGACGCGAGGTAGCCAGCAACGATCCATCGGCTGCACGGTGCGCTTCGGAAGGCGCCTGCAATGGCCCTCGAGGCCATGGACGCGCCCGCGAGACGCGCCGCGGCCCATGCTGGAGTCCGTCGGCTCTCGTGCCACTGGGGGTCCGGGGGCCGACACTCCATCCAGGCACCATATCGGCCGCAGCACCGATATGAGATTGCAACGACGAGTGGGCCCCCATTGAGCGGGGCGCTGCTGAACCCCGGATACGATCAACAAGCGAACGAAGAACGTTCCACTGTCCGGCAGGCGCTTGTGACGGGGCGCGCGACTCGGACCAGCACGGACGGCCCGGGCCCCCTCCCTGGGCCGTCCGTTGCATATCCCGCACCCTGACACCAGCCAAGGAGATGACCATGGCAACCCGATCGATGGACCAGTCCGCCAACGGCACGACCGACGAAGCGACCACGCGGGCGGAGGCCGTCGGCGGTGCCGTCTCCGACGCGGCGGGCAGTGTCCTGGGTGCAGCCGGCGACGCCGTGTCGCGGCTGCCCGACATGGCGGCCACGACCCGCTCCGCGATCGAGGATGCCAATCGGCACATGCGCGCCGGCAGCGACGAGATGCTGACCGTCGGCGGGGTTCTCTCGTTCGGCTTTGCCATGGGCCTCCTCGTGGGCGGCGCGAACAGGCTCCTGGTCGCCGGCGCGCTCATCCCCGCGGCCGCCATGATCATCACGCTGCTGGACCGGTCCACCGGCGATCGCGCCACGCAGGAGGCGCGCCGGCTGCAAGGCCGTTGATATCGTGCCGGCCCGTTTCGGGCGACAGCCCGCTACAACGGTGTTCGTAAGGTCGTTCCACCGGTCGCTCATCCGCAGCGACCCAAGAGCCGGAGGCTTGACACCCATGGATGACGTCAAGAAGACCTATCGAGAAGGCGAGCAGGCGACCAGGGAAGCCTGGCGCGAAGCCGATGGCGACGAAAGCGTGGCCGACAAGATCGGCAATGCCGGTGACGAAGTGCGCAAACGAGCCGGCAATATGGGCGATGATCTGAAGCGCGGCGCAGACGACGTCGGTGACGCCTCCAAGGAGACGTGGCGCCGGAGCGACGGCGACGAGAACGTGGCCGACAAGATCGGTAACGCCGGCGACGACCTGCGCCGCTAGCGCCCACTCCCATTCTCACCGCGGCGAAGCCCCAGGGACTCGGTTCCGGGGGCTTCGCCACGTCCAAGCTGCCCGATCCTCCCATAACCGCAGCCCCAGACTGTTGGCCCACCAAATCCGGCCTCGCCGCGCCGCAGTTGACCGGAAGGTGAGCGTGGATCTGCCGTCATGACGCGTCCCGCCGGCTCCCGCCGGCTCGAATCGGTCCCTACCAGTCCGTGCATGCGGTTTTGGGAACTGCGACAGCCGCCACCGTGCCAGGCCTGCGGCTGCTCCCGCCATGCCAGGCCTGCGGCTGCCGCCGCCCCCGCCGTCGTTGAGAACGCGTGTGGGAACTACCGCAAGCGCCCACTCCCCTTCTCACCGCGTCCCTGGGCCAGTCGAACACTGCAGACATCGAAGGCCAAGCGGCACGACGGCGGACGTCGACTATGCTTTGCCGCGATGGAGACCGGCAACACGCCGATGAAGACCGGCGACGACCGGGCGACGAGCGACGTCGACACGCGTGTCGAGGTGATCGCCGGAACGTCGGACCTCGGCCCGGTGGCGGACATCCTCGCGCTTGACCGCGACCTGATCCTGGACCGGTGGTTGGCGATGGCGCGGGTCCAGCCGTTCCATCGCGAGCGGGCAGAGCGGGCGGTCGCCGACGCTATCCCGATCCTGCTGGACGCGATCACCGACCTCCTCCGGAGCGCGACGATCCGTGATGAGGGCGTGAACGCACCGCTGGACGACGACGCCGTCTCGGCCGCGGCCGTGGCGCACGCCCGGACGCGCTTCGAGCAAGGTCTGGGGCCAGTGGCGGTGGTCACAGAGTTCCGCATCCTCCGCCAGGAGATCGGGCGCGCACTGCTCGCACGAGTGGACGACCGCGAGGCCACAGGCGACATCGTGGCCGGGATTACCGTGATCGGCGACGCCCTCGATGGCGCGGCGACGGTCGGCCTGACAGCGCTCTCCGACCGCATCGAGGGGCTGCGCGAGTCCTTCCTCGCCACGACGATGCACGACGTCCGCCAGCCGATCACCCTGGTCGAGGGGTCGCTGCGGCTGGCGGAACGCTGGCTGGCCGCCCCTGATCCGGATCACACTCGCCTGGCCGAGATCATCCGAGACGCGCTCCTGGCGAGCGCCGAACTGACCACGATGATCGACACACTGAGTGACGCGTCACGCGTGGCGATGGGCGCACTGGAGGCAGACCCGGAGCCGACCAGCCTGGAGCACCTGGTGCGCGAAGCCCTCGGTGCGATGGGCCCGGAGGCGCGAGCTCGCGTCACCGTGAGCGTCGCGACGGGCGAACACCTCATCGGGATGTGGGATCCAAACCTCTTGCATCGCGTGGTCGCCAACCTGGTCGGCAACGCGCTCAAGTACTCGGCGGCGGACAGTCCGGTTGAGGTCAGGGTCCTTCGTGGCCAGGACGCCATGGCGATCCTGGAGGTCCGCGACCGAGGCATCGGGATGTCGCGCGCCGACCTGACCCGAGTCTTCGATCGCTTCCAGCGAACAGAGCGGGCGCGCCGCCGCGGCGCGCCCGGGCTCGGTCTGGGACTCTATGCCTGTCGCGGGATCGTGACCGCGCATCGAGGCACCATCGTCGTCGCGTCTGACGGTCCCGATCTGGGAACGACCGTTACCGTCAGCGTGCCGGTCCTGGCCGAAGATGCCACCGAGGCGTGAACCGGGCAGTCCCCAAGAAGCCCCCCACGCCGCGACGAGTCCGCAATGTGAAGGCGCGGATCGATGAGGCTCTATCACCCCGCCCGGCCCCACGATCTATGAGGTGATGCCGCGTCCCGACTTCCGATCCCCGGCCGCAACGCGACGGTCCAGACGTGGTCCGGGCCTGCCTGTGTGGCACGACCAGCACAAGGAGCAGGGCGGCCGGGCCGAAGCTGATCGAGAAGCCTTCCTGGAAATCCTTTCGCACGAACTGCGGACGCCCGTGACCACGATCTACGGTGGCGCCAAGATCCTTGCCACCCATGATCTGTCGCCGGAGCGCAGGCGCGCCCTCGCGGTCGACGTGAGCGTGGAGGCGGAACGGCTCTACCGGCTGGTGGAGGACCTGATCGTGCTGGCACGGTCGGAACGGGACGGCATCCATCCGGTCAACGAGCCGGTCGCCGTCGGGCGCCTCGCCACCGAAGCGATCGAACGCGAGATCCTCGCTCGGCCGGGCCTCCAGATTTGCTTCCTGGGGTCACGCGACGCCGCGACCGATGTCGCGGACGAGGGGATGGTCGCGCACGTTCTTCGAAACCTGCTTGACAACGCGATCCGCCATGGCGGGCTAGGTGGACCGATCGAGGTCACGATCGATGCCTCCACGAGCGAGGTCATCGTTCGGATCGTCCACCAGGGCGAGGGCCCGATCCCGGGCGACGATGCCTTCGGCCTGGCGCGAAGCCCCACCACCGCGGCGGGACGATCCGGCGCGGGTATCGCGTTGTACGTGGCACGTCGCCTGGTAGAGGCGATGCGTGGCCGGATCTGGGCCGTCAGTGCGCCCCGTGCCGCGACGGAATTCGGCTTCGCCCTGCGACGCGCAGGACCGGAAAGGGCGCTGCACCCGACCTGACCGAAGCCGATCGCCCATGGGCCATGCGTGACGATCGGCCAGCCGGGCCGCCGCGCGATCACGCGGCACGGACCGTCGCGTTCGTCTACGGCGGCAGGATCCGATCGACGGGCCGCGGACCACGGGCGAGATCCTTCGCCCTCGCAGGACCAGCCGCACCGGACGCGAGCATGGCCCGATACACGACCTCGTAGCCGTCCGTCATCCGGGTCGCCGAGAAGCGCTCCAGCACTGATGCCCGGATGGCCTCCCGATCCAGTTCATCGACCCGACCGACCATGAACGCGAGCTGGGCCTGGTCGTCGCCGAAGAAACCATCGACCCCTTCGCGGATGATCTCGGGCAGACCGCCGACGCGCCGGGCGATGACCGGCGTACCGCAGGCGAGCGCCTCGATCGCGACGAGCCCGAACGGTTCCGGCCAGGAGCCCGGCATCAGCGATGCGTACGAGTCCGCGAACAGCAG
>JANONZ010000441.1:0-1515 GCA_031421095.1 Thermomicrobiales bacterium | reverse complement strand
GTCGTCGGATGCGCCTTGTCCCCGTCCAAGCCCAGCAGGTCCCAGCCGCCAGCCCGTCGGATCTGTTCGGGCACCCAGTGGCCGACCGTGAACGGCGGATCGAGCCATTCCAGGCCAACGACCCGCGGCGCGCGATGACCCGACTCGCGCCGCTCGGTGACCGCCGTCGCGCTGCTCCGCCACGCGACGCTCCACCGCGACAAGCCGCTCGCGCAGGGATTCGACCAGGTCGATGCCTGCGTCCTCCACCCCCGTCATGGCCCCGACCGTCGTGATCGTGTTGAAGATGCCCTCGATGGAGGTGGGCTCAAGTGAGATGACCGTGATGTCGGCGTCGATCCTGCGCGCGACCTCGTTGACCTCGCGGTAGCTGACCGCGCACACGCGACACAGTTCCTGGGTGAGGATGAGGTCGGGTTCCGCAGCTTCCAGGGCCGCCTCGTCCAGCTCGTAGAGCGACGAGCCGCCGTGCATGGATGCGCTGACCCGTGCGTGGATCTCCCGCGACCCAAGCGCGCTGAGATCCTGGACGTTACGGGTGACGACCGGTGTGCCCACGATCGACGGCGGCCAGTCGCATTCGTGGGTGACGCCGACGAGTTCGTCGCCGAGGCCGATCGCGCACACGATCTCTGTGGCAGACGGAAGGAGCGAGACGATGCGCACGATCAGATGACCGATGACCGGTGACCGGAGGTCGGCGGATCCAGCCCGTCCGGGGCCGCCACCCAGGTCGGGAACGGTCCCCCTATACCGGCTTGAACTCGTCGACGGCGGCCCGCGCCGCGGCCTTGTCCGTGAACCAGAGCGCGTCGATCGGGGTGAAGCTCGCCCACTCGGGTGGCAGTGACTCTTCGGGGAAGATCGCGTTCACCGGGCATTCGGGCTCACAAGCGCCGCAATCGATGCACTCGTTGGGATCGATGAACAGCTTGCGATCCGTGCCTTCCTCGAAATGGATGCAGTCGACCGGACAGACGGACACACATGACACGTCGAGCACATCGATGCAGGGCTCGGCGATCACGTAGGTCATCCAACATCCTCCTTCGAGGTGAACAAGGGATCTGCAAATAGCCACCCGGTCGGGCGCGGGCTCAGAGCGTACCACCGAGAGCGGTCACGAGGCCGGGTTCGGGCCTCCGCGTCGGTGGCGGCACCGCCTGCGCCCGTCAGCCAACGGACGGGCACCTGCATGCCCCGAGCCCAGTGACCCGGGATGTGGCAGCCGATGATCCATGGGCCCTGGGCAGCCGCATCGGACGGGACCGTCCAGACCAGGTCGACCCGCTCCCCTGACGCGACCACGATCCGCAGGCCCGCGACGTCCGGCGCGACGCTGACGAGCGGCGTCGGGCCGGGTGGCGCATCGACGGTGACCGCCTCGGCGACCTCCCACGCGTCCTGCACGCTCCTGTCGCCGATGATCGCCTCATGGACGGCCAGGCCGCCGTTGATGACGTGGAGCAGGACCGTCTCGCCGGGGACCAGCTCAACGACGTCGGGCAGGAACAG
>JANONZ010000440.1:0-2241 GCA_031421095.1 Thermomicrobiales bacterium | reverse complement strand
TGTCTCCCAGTGGTTCGGCGCCGGTTGGTGGGCGCTGGACGTCCAGTCGCACATCAGCCAGACGATGGACACCGAGTACCTCACCTGGACCGGCGGCCCGCCACCCCCAGGTGGCGACCAGTACCGACTCCGCCGCGAGGACGGTCAGCTTCTGCTCATGCACATCGACAACAGCTGATCGGACCACGTCCGATCGACGCCGATGGGCCGCCCATCCCGGGCGGTCCATTCGATTCCTGGCGCCCAGCTGGTGCCGCCCGTTCGATGCCGGGCGCGCTTTTGGCCTCGTGCCGACCGGGGGGCGGTTCAGCTTCGGCTGGAGCGCCGGCCGGCCAACAGGCCCACGTCGAACTTCCGCTCGGTCCCGTGCAGGAGACGGTCGATGTTGTCGGCATGGGCGAGCCAGATGAACACGGCCCCCACCGCGCTGTAGATGACGTACGGCAGGGGAGTCTCGGGCGCGACCAGGAGGACCAGGAGCATGGCCGGGAACATGGCGGCCGACCCGAGCAGTGATCCGAGCGAGACGTAGCGGGTGAGCAGGATGACCCCGATGAAGACGGACGCCGCAAGCAGGACCGCCAACGGCTGGATGATCAGCATCGTTCCGACGCCTGCTCCGACACCGCGCCCACTGCGGAACCCGGCAAAGACGGACCAGATCGCACCGGCCACGGCGGCGATGCCGCACAGGACCTCCGTCAGAGGGTCGTGACCGGTGACGGAGCGTGCGAGGAGGACCGGCAGGACTCCCTTGAGCAGATCGCCCGCGACGACAACCGCCGCCCGTGTGCGACCGAGCGCCCGGAGGGCATTGGTCCCACCCGTCCGGCCGGAGCCCACGGTCCGCGGATCCGTCCCGCCAGAGACGCGAGCGACCACGACGCCCATCGGGATGGAGCCCGCCAGGTAGGCGACGAGCATCAGGACGACGGTCCGGAGCACGATCGCGGGATCCAACAGGTACGCTCCAGCGACGGTCGGGACGCTCGGCTGACGCGGGCGCCCAAGGGCCGGAGTCTAGCACCGCGACGAGGACACGCCCGGCCGTCGAGGCGGGATGACGTGACCGATGCCCGGGTCATTTGCCAGGCCATAGCAAGATGACTAGAATAGCCAGATGAAGATCGCCACCATCACCGAAGTCAAGAATGGGCTCAGCGCGGTCATCGATACCGTCCGCGCCGGTGAGATCGTGCTCATCACGGATCGTGGGGTGCCCGTCGCCCGACTCGAGCCGGTGACGTCCTACCCTGACCCTGCCGGCCGACTCCGCCGGCTGCAGCGGGCGGGTGTGATCCGGGTCGGCGCGGGTCGTCCACCGGTCGAATTGATCCGTACACCGCCGCCTCCTCTGCCGACCGGTCGCAGCGCCGTTGCGGCACTCCTCGACGAGCGCGGCACCGGGCGATGAGGTTCTGGGACAGCTCTGCGGTGGTCCCGTTGCTCGTCGGGGAGGCGGCGAGCGACGACATGACGGCCGAATACCTTCGCGATCCGGAGATGGTCGTCTGGTGGGCGACGACCGTCGAGTGTGTCTCGGCGCTCGCCCGGCTCGAACATGACGGCGCCCTCGAGCCGTTGTCCATGGCGACAGCCATCCAGCGCCTCAACAGCCTCGACGGCGCCTGGCGCGAGGTCCAGCCGACGGCTCGCGTCCGGCAGATCGCCATCCGACTCCTGCGCGTCCATGGCGTACGTGCCGCCGACGCCCTGCAGCTCAGTGCGGCGCTGGCCGCTGCCGAGGATCACCCAGCCTCGCTCGAGTTGGTGTCGCTCGACCAGCGCCTCGGCCGAGCCGCAGAACGAGAGGGCTTCACGGTCATCGGCGCCGCTGCCGCGTGAGCAGATTCGTCCGATCCGGTTCACGGTCACTCGCCCACGGCAGGCGGTTGCGCGTCGCGCGATGCCGCGCTCATCCCCGGGGCAGCTCTACGTTTTCGTCGCGCACCCGGCTGAAGGCCGCGTATTGACGCGACCCGGGACCGCAGCCTACTGTGGGCCGCGTCGGGGGATCTGTGTTCAAAGCGTTGGGCTAGGAGGATCCATGTCTACCGACAGTCTGTGCGCGCGTCCGGGCACGGCCCGACATCCCCGCGTTGTACGACGCCGCTCGTTGGCCGCGGCGATGTCATTCGTGATGGCCTGGACCTTGGCGGGCACAGTCGCGACGGCCAGCGCCGTGGAGGGATGCTCCGCACCGGCCGGCTACACCGGCTACGGCACCCCTATCGTCGGGAC
>JANONZ010000439.1:0-1589 GCA_031421095.1 Thermomicrobiales bacterium | reverse complement strand
CCCGCCAACGAGGTCGCGGCGATCATCGTCGAGCCGATCCAGGGCGAGGGCGGCTACCTGGTTCCCGAGGACGGATTTCTCCAGGGCCTCCGCGACATCTGCGATCGGCACGGCATCCTGCTCATCGCCGATGAGATCCAGTCGGGCGCCGGCCGGACGGGCAAGATGTGGGCGATCCAGCACTGGGGCGTGGAGCCGGACATCCTGCTGACCGCGAAGGGCATCGCCTCCGGGATGCCGCTGGGTGGCCTCTTGGCGCGTGCTGAGCTGCTCGAGACGTGGGGTCCCGGCGCGCACGGATCCACGTATGGCGGCAACCCCGTCGCGTGCGCCGCCGCGCTGGCCACCATCGAGCTGCTGGAGGGCGGCCTCATCGACAACGCCACCGCCCGTGGCGAGCAGGCGCTCTTCGGCCTTCGGCCGCTCCTCGCCAGGTTTGACGGCCTGGTCCGCGATATCCGCGGCAAGGGCTTGATGCTCGGCATCGAATTCGATAGCGCCGAACACGCCGAGGAAGTCCAGTGGGCGGCCTTCGAGCGCGGCCTGCTCGTCCTCGAGTGCGGCAAGAGCAGCGTCCGGATGTCGCCGGCCCTGACAGTCAGCGAAGCGGAGATGGCGACGGCCGTGCGGATCTTCAGCGAGGCGGTCGCCGTTGTTGCCGGCCACGGCGCGGAGGTTCTGGTGGAAATCGACGAGGCGGGCGCACTCCACGAGGTCGAGGCGGCGGGCTGACGCGGTGAGCGCCTCCAAGGTCGCATCGATGCGTGACGCCATCGCCGAGTTCGTCCTCGACGGCGATACGGTCGCCATCGAGGGCTTCACCCATCTCATCTCGTTCGCGGCCGGTCACGAGATCATCCGCCAGGGCCGCCGAGACCTGACCCTCGCCCGCCTCACGCCGGACGTCATCTACGACCAGATGGTCGCGGCCGGTGTCGCCCGCAAGCTTGTCTTTTCGTGGCTCGGGAACCCGGGTGTCGGCGGTCTGGGAGCGATCCGGCGGCGGATCGAGGGCGAGATCCCGGAGCAACCGCTGGAGGTGGAGGAGTACAGCCACTTCGGGATGGTCGCCCGCTACACGGCCGGTGCCATGAACCTGCCGTTCTTCCCATTGCGGAGCTATTTCGAGACGGATCTGCCGGTCGTCAACCCGCTCATCAGACCGATCGCCTCGCCCTACGGCGATGGCACCGTCTATGCCGTCCCGCCGCTCCGGCCGGATGTGTCGATCATCCACGCGCAGCGGGCATCGGCCGCGGGCGACACCCAGGTCTGGGGCCTGCTGGGCTGCCAGAAGGAAGCGGCCTTCGCCGCCGACCGCGTCATCATCGTGGTCGAAGAGATCGTGCCCGACGAAGTCATCCGGGCCGACCCCAACCGAACGATCATCCCCGGCCTCATCGTGGACGCGGTGGTGGTCGAGCCGTGGGGCGCCCATCCCTCCTACGTGCAGGGCGCCTACGACCGCGACAACCGCTTCTACCTCGACTGGGACCCGATCACCCGGGACGAAGGTGCGACCCAGGCCTGGTTGCGCGAATGGGTCTATGACCTCGATGGGCGCGGGGCGTACCTTGAGAAGCTGGGGG
>JANONZ010000438.1:0-2176 GCA_031421095.1 Thermomicrobiales bacterium | reverse complement strand
TTGGCGACCGCCTGGCCGGGCCGCTCGCGCATGACGGTCTCGTACAACACCTGGTCGCCGGTCGCATAGACGATCGTGTGGTAGTCGATGTCGAAGATCGAGCCGTCCGGGCGAGTCAGGCGGAACGTGCTGTCGGCGTGGCCGTGCCGCTGCAGGCTCTGGCGAAGCGCCTCCGCTTCTTCGGCGGCGCCGGGCAGCGCGAACTCCGTCCACGATCGACCGACCAGTGATCCGGGTTCGACGCCGAACAACCGGCAGGCCTGATCGTTCGCCTCGATGTAGGCGTTGGTCTGATCGATCCCGACGCGAGCCAGGCCCTCCTCGTCCCACCAAGAGTCGGCTGGCTGGCTCGTCACCCGTCCCTCTCGGTAGGCGTACCAGCGCTCATCTCCCGGGCCGAACGAGGCGGTCGGATCCTGCTTTCGAACCACGACCGACGGATAGGTTCGACGGAGGACCTCCGCCATGGCCACTGGTGTCGAAGCCGTCGCGAGCGCCTCGTTGGCGAGGTCGAAGAAGGCGGCGTCTGACGCGGGGAAGCACATCAGCCGAATAGACGTGGCCATCGAAGGGTTCTCCCTCTCCCCGCTGCCTGGTGACGGCCAAGGCGAGCCTCAACATCGTACCGTCCCTGGGGACCTGGCCAACCCAGGATTCTGTGGCATGGTGACCGCCCTGGCACCGTTGAACGCCCTGGCGCCGGGCGCGGGGCCGGTCGTTCTGGCCAGATAGGCGTGCAGGGACTAGTAAGTCCGCTTCCGGGCTGGCGCGACGGGGTCGACAAGCTCATACGGTCCACATCGAGCGTGGATCGGGCGGCACCTGCGGTCGGGTGGAACCAGATGACGGCACATCTGGCCTTAGCAGTCCTCAGATGCGTATTCGGCCGACAACGACCTTCATCCTGGCCAGCCATGCCCCGGACGGTTGGCTCGCCAGCGGCAGGAGCAGCCATGCCGCCGGACGGTTGGCTCGCCCTGTCCCGTTGGAGCGACCCGAAACGCCGATAGCCGCCCGGTGACCCTGACCGGACAGCGGATCCTGGTGCGCCAGGGTGCTGGTCAGGGTCGGAGCCGGTAGAACCGGAACGAGTCGTGTTCGATCGGCAGGACCTCGACGGTCCCGAACCCGGCCTCTCGCGCATACCGCTCCAGGGTCGCGGTGCGGAGCACGGCCCCGGTCCCCGCTGAACCCTCGTCCACGAGGCCGGCGGGCAGGCAGCACAGGACGCTGAACCCGTACAACAGCCGCTCCATCTGGGGTGCCGGCGCGATGAACGCGTCCTCCGTGCGCTCGTCGACGATGAAGAGCGATCCGCCGGGCGCCAGTAGTTTCCGGATGGCGGTCAACGCCGCGACGGGCTTCGTCATGTCGTGCAGTGCCTCGAAGATGGTGACGAGATCGTACGCGCCGGCGAGTTCGGGGTCCCCGATATCGGCCTCCGTGAACGAGACGCGCTGGGTCAGGGCCGCCGGCTCGACCGCCAGATTGGCCCGGGCAAGATCGATGGACGGCCCGTCGAGGTCGAAGCCGTCCACCCTGGTGTTCGGGTATGCGCGGGCGATGGCGATGGTCGACCAACCTGCGCCACACGCGATGTCGGCGACGCGTGCCGGTCGATCCGCGCGGAGACGAGCGTCGATCTCCGGGATAGCCGGCAGCCAATCGGTACCCAGTGATCGCTCGAACGCGGGCCGGTTCTGCGCAGCCTGGCCCTCGCGCATGTCGGCGCCGTAATCGGCCCATTGCACGCCCTTGCCCGTCCGGAACGACTCGATGAGCAGGTCCATCGGCTGCGCGAGCCCGACCGCGAAGCGGGCGAACGGCAACAGGTAGGACAGGCTGCGCTCATCGGTCAGCACTTCAGCGTGGGCCGCCGGCAGCCAGAATCGACGGTCATCGGGCTCGGCCGAAGCATCTTCGACCTCGAGGATCCCCGCCGCCGCCTGCTGCTCCAGCCACTCGAGTACCTGCCTGCGATCCGTGTGCGTCCGGGCGGCCAGCTCCAGGGCGGTAAACGAGCGCCCTTGCCGGAGCGCATCGTAGAACCCCAGGCGGTGCCCAAGGTAGATCGTGAATAATTCCAGCGCGCCGATCAGCGCCTCGAAGATGCGGCCGACAAAGGCCTCCTTCTGCACGGGATCCGGGACGGGGCGATCGGGAGTCGACAGCATCG
>JANONZ010000437.1:0-2543 GCA_031421095.1 Thermomicrobiales bacterium | reverse complement strand
CCGGTTCCGAACGGCGACTGCAGATGATCGCGACCGTCATCGCGGCGCTTCCGCTCGGGCTCATCGTCGTCGCGTGGCTCGGCTTCAAGGGGACCGGTTCGTTCGAGCAGGTCGAGGCGCTCGACTGGATCCCCACGCTCGGGATCGGCTACAAGGTTGGCATCGACGGTCTGTCGCTGCCCCTGGCCGCGATGACCGCGCTCCTGTTCGTCGTGTCGATCGCCTACCCGGTCGACCTCCGTGGTCGGGCGATCCCGTACTTCGCCCTGATGCTGTTCCTCGAGGGGGCCTCGATCGGCCTGTTCCTCGCGCTCGACCTCTTTCTCTTCTTCGTCTTCTGGGACGTGTCGCTCGTCGCGATGTACTTCCTGATCGGCGCGTGGGGGCACGGCGACGCCCAGCGCTCGGCGCTGAAGTTCTTCATCTACACGTTCGCCGGCTCGCTGCCCCTGCTGCTCGCCATCCTCGGCCTGTACCTCGTGACGGAGCCACGGACGTTCGACATGGCCGAGATCATCCGCCAGCAGCCGCTCGCGGCCGGCAGCCTCTACGCCGGGCTCGTGTTCGCAGGATTCTTCATCGGCTTCGCCATCAAGACGCCGCTGGTGCCGTTTCACACCTGGCTGCCGCCGGCGCACGTCGACGCTCCCGGGCCCGCATCGGCCATCCTTGCCGGCGTCCTCCTCAAGATGGGGACGTACGGGTTCGTCCGGATCCTCATGTCGATGATGCCCGACACGTGGGCGCAGTTCGCGCTCCCGATCGGCATCCTGGCCGCGATCGCGATCGTCTACGGCTCGCTCGTCGCGCTCGCCCAGACGAACCTGAAGCGCCTGATCGCCTACACCAGCGTCAACCACATGGGCTACGTCGTCCTCGGGCTGGCCGCGGCGGGCACCGCGGTGACCGGCCAGGAGGCTGCCCAGGCGATCGCGCTCACCGGGGCAACCGTCGAGATGGTCGCCCATGGTCTCATCACCGGCGCGCTCTTCCTGATCAGCGGCTCGATCCTCGCGCGAGGTGGGACCTACGAGATGGACGAGTACGGCGGCCTCCTCTCGCGGGCGCGATCGCTCACCGGCATCACCGCCGTGCTGGCCTTCGCCAGCCTCGGGCTGCCGGGGCTGGCGGGTTTCGTCGCCGAGGTCCAGATCTTCATCGGTACCCTCGCGGTCTACCCGGTGTTGGCGGGTGTGGCTCTGCTCGGCATCGTCATCACGGCGGCGCTCTTCCTGCGGATGCTCCAGAGGCTGTTCCTCGGGGCGCTCCCGGAGCGCTGGTCGCAGTTCCCGGACCTGTCGCGCGTCGAGGTCGGGGCGCTCGGCTTGCTCGTCATCCTCGTGATCCTCATCGGGGTCGCACCGGCCTGGCTGCTGAACGTCGTCGACTCGTTCGCCGGGCCGTTCGTCGGGCGACCGTGAGCCAGGCAGCGACGGCCTCGATGCGCCGTCGGACGACACGGATCGGCCGCCCCGGATCGGCGTCGTGAACGACTCGGTGGACATGGCCGCGATGGTCGTCGACGTCCTGCCCGAGATCGTCCTCATCGGTGGTGGCGTGGTCGTCCTGCTCTATGCGTTGATCGCGCCACGTCGCTTCCAGGCTGGAGCGGCCGTCCTCGCGGTCGTCGCCGCGCTGCTCGCCACGGCGGTCACGGCCGCCATGCTCGCCGGGCCGGAGTCCTTGACGTTCTTCGACACGTACGCGCGCGACCGCAGCGCGCTGTGGTCGAAGCTGATCGTCCTCATCGCGACCGTCGTGGTCGTCGGCCTGTCCGTTCCCTGGTTCCGGCGCGACCCGCGACATGGTGAGTACTACACGCTGCTGCTCTACGCATCGCTCGGAGCGGCGTTGCTCGCCGGCGCGACGGACCTCAAGGAGTTCATCGTCGCGATGCTCCTGTCGTCGGCGACCGGGTTCGTGCTCGCAGCGTACCACCGGCGCTCCTCACCGTCGGCCGAGGCGGCGATCAAGTACTACCTCATCGGCGCCCTGAGCAACTCCGCCACGCTCTTCGGCGTGGCCCTCCTGTTCGGCCTCGCTGGATCGACGACCCTGGCCGGGCTGGCGGACGGACTGCCGGCGGCGGGTGGGCCCGCCCTCGTCGTCGGCCTCGCCCTCGTCATCGTCGGCCTGGCATTCAAGATCGGAGCCGTCCCGGCGCACGCCTGGGTGCCGGACGTCGCACAGGGCGCCCCCGCACCCGTGGCCGCGTTCCTCACGACCGTTCCGAAGGTGGGCGGTTTCCTGTTTCTCGCCCGGCTCGTGCTGGCGCTGCCGCCCGACGCGGTGGGCTGGCAGCCGATGGTCGCCGTGCTCGCCGCCGCGACAATGACGCTCGGCAACCTCGCATGCCTCTGGCAGGACGACGTGCGGCGGCTCCTCGGCTGGTCGTCCGTCTCGCAGACCGGCTACGGCCTGATGGCGATCGTCGCGATCGGCTCGAGCAACCTCGCCCTT
Organism: Thermomicrobiales bacterium; assembly: GCA_031421095.1. Taxonomy (GTDB): domain Bacteria; phylum Chloroflexota; class Limnocylindria; order Limnocylindrales; family CSP1-4; genus SPCO01. The sequence goes on along the minus strand of JANONZ010000437.1, from coordinate 83 downwards.
CCGGCCCTGCTGTACTTCCTCCTTGCCTACGTTCTTGGCAACCTCGCCGCGTTCGGTGTGGTCGTCGAGCTCCGCGGACGGAC
>JANONZ010000436.1:0-1889 GCA_031421095.1 Thermomicrobiales bacterium | reverse complement strand
TGTGCCGATGTCTGCCCTGAAGGCGTCATCCACATGGTCGACATCAACAGCCTGAAGTCAGAGGGCCTCCTGCCCGAGCTGGAGGAGGCCTACGGCTGGGATCAGGGTGGGGCGATGATCCTGGACGAGGAGAGCTGCATCCGCTGCGCGCTGTGCGTCAAGCGCTGCCCGTTCGACGCCATTACGATGGAGCGGTTCGAGCTGCAGGAGATCTCGACAGATGGCCGGCTCTACAAGGAGTCGTATCGCGACGCGCAGCTGGCCGGCACGCCCGGTGTGGCAGGAGGAGCCCGGTGAGTTTCCTGGAGCGGGTGGACCAGAGCATCCGCCGGAGCGTCGTGTGGCGCTCGCTCTTCCGCAACCCGTACCCGAGCGACGAGCGCTCGCGGGCGTACGCGGTCATGAACAACGTCTTCCTGCACATCCACCCGGTGCGCGTCCGCCAGCACGCGGTGAAGTTCGCCTACACCTTCTGCCTGGGTGGCTTGTCGTTCTTCCTGTTCCTGGTCCTGACCGTGACCGGCGTCTACCTGATGTTCTTCTACGTGCCCTCGGCGACCCAGGCGTATACGAACATCCTGGACATCCAGAGCCAGGTCACGTTCGGCTTGCTGACGAGGAACATCCATCGCTGGGGCGCCCACCTGATGGTCTTCTTCGTCTTCCTGCACATGATGCGGGTCTTCTACCACGGTGCCTACAAGCCGCCGCGTGAGTTCAACTGGGTGGTCGGGGTCGTGCTCCTGTTCCTGACGATCGGGCTGAGCTTCACCGGCTACCTGCTGCCGTGGGACCAGATCGCCTACTGGGCCATCACCATCGGTTCGAACATGGGCGGCTATGTCCCGATCTTCAACACGCCGACGAAGCTGATGCTGCTGGGCGGTCTGGAGGTCGGCCAGAACACCCTGCTTCGCTTCTACGTGCTGCATGTCATCGTCCTGCCGCTCATCGCCGCCATCTTCCTGGCCGTTCACTTCTGGCGGATCCGCAAGGACGGCGGGATCTCGGGCCCGCTATGAGCGACCGATGCCGGCCGCAGGAGCGGAGACGATGACAGATACCAAGGCACCGCCTGAGAGACGGGAGGTCCTGCCGGTCGATCCGACGCGACGGACGGAGATCGACAAGCAGCGCGTGCCGATGTCGGCGCGGCCGTACCGGCTGCTCGCGCTCGTCAAGCAGGACGCCGTCGTCCGGGTCCAGAAGGAGCCCGACGACACGGTCATGGTCTGGCCGCACCTGCTCACGATCGAATTCCTGGCCGCCGGCATGATGAGCATCTTCCTGCTGCTGATGGGCCTGTTCATCAACGCACCGCTCGAGGAACTGGCCAACGGCAACGTGACTCCTGCCGTGGCCAAGGCGCCGTGGTACTTCCTGGGCCTCCAGGAATTGCTGGCCTACTTCCATCCGACGGTCGCGGGCGTCCTGGCGCCGACCTTCGTGCTCGTTGGCGCAGCCTTGATCCCATTCATCGATCGCGGCGATATCCTGGCGACCCGCCCGTCGCAGCGGAAGACGGCGGTCATGCTGTTCACGATGTTCTGCTGCCTGGGCCTCATCATGACCTTCGTCGGTATCTTCTTCCGCGGCCCCGGCTACACGTTCGTCATCCCGTACGTGACCAGCCCCGGCCTCCACTTCGCCCTGTGACGGTTCGGCAGAGGAAACAGTCCTGATGAGCAACTATCAAGTCGAGTCGATCGACAAGCCCGCCGCCCTGACCAAGGAAGCCCTCAAGGCGCTGCGCAAGCAGCAGATCCAGGGGCTGTCGCGCCGCCAGCTGATGCGCACGGCTCTCGGCACAGGAATCGGCCTCTGGCTGCTCGAGGTCACGGCCGGCACGATCGGCTTCATCTGGCCGAACCTGGCCGGCGGCTTTGGCG
>JANONZ010000435.1:0-2056 GCA_031421095.1 Thermomicrobiales bacterium | reverse complement strand
GTGGGTCGATCTCTGCGTCAGGCCGCGGTCCGGCGTCGTCCCGAGGGCGACGTCCACGAGCGGTCCGGCCGTCAGGACGAACGCCAACATGACGGCCTGGGCGACGACTACCGGATGCGACCGGCGCCAACGCCTCATCTCGGTCATGCGTTCCCCTCTGCGAATCCCAGGTCAGCGACAGACGACCGGGCGCGGTGTCGGATGCGCCGCGTCATGAGCGGCGGCCTGACTCGTAACCCTCGTCGCGATGACGATCAGCTTGCCGACAGTGCCGCGCGGACCCTCGGATGTCTGGATCCAGAGTTGCTCCGGCCTGATGGCGAAGACGCCGTCCAATGACGTGACGTGCCGTCGAACCCTGGTGATCCGGTACGTTGATACGAGGTCGTTGCTCGTCCAGACCTGGATCGTCATGCCCAGCAGGCTGGCTCCGTCATTGATCCTCGAGCGTTCGAGCAGCGGCAGGAACATGCCCGTGCGAGCGTGCGCGTAGATCAACGTCACCCCCGCTTCGCGCGGCTGCGAGAGTTGCGGGATGTACATCGCGACGTTGCACAGCGGATAGCCGCTACCCGGTCTGACGACGGGCAGGTCGATCTTGAGACCTGGGATGGCGATGCGCGTCGCAACCGGGAACTGCGCGACGGCACAGATCCCGAGCGATCCGCTACCGACCTTGATGGCGAACGTCGACGTCCGGGCGTACGCCCAGATGGAGTTCATGATCCGTATGGATACCGCCGATGTCTTGCCGACGGCACCAGCTGCGTCCGTGACGGCACCGGGCAACTTCGTGATGACGGTCGGGCTGGCGCACGACCCGCGGTAGGCGATCACCGGATAGGTGGTGGATGGCTGCAGGCCGACAAGCTTCAGCTCGAGCGTGCCGGTGCCGTCCCAGTAGGCCTTGAGTGTCGCGGTCCCACTCCCGCCACTGCCGCCGAGTTGCGCCGCCCAGGTCCGGCGAACTGAGACGGCCGACGCGATCGGTGCGATGACGGTCGCGACCACCAGCGACAACGACACCAGCACGAGCAGGCGGCGAGGATGGACAACGGGGCGCTGAGATTTCATCTGCATCCGGGAACCGTACTTGACTTTGCCGCAACGGCGCGGGTCGCGCCGTTACCATGGGGTGGACGTCGGGTGCCGCGTGTAACGGTGCCATCGGCTTGGCAGGAGGGCGCGATGAGCTGGCAGACCCCGGACGGAGACCCGCCAGCCGCGCCGACGAGCCCGATCCTGAGCGCGAACCCTGCCGTCGACGCGAACGCACCTGTCGTCCGCTGGCAGCTTCCCGAACCACCGGCCGCCGCGCCGGATCGCGAGGGGTACGTCATTGCCGGAGTGGGCGGCCGGATCGTGGCGTACCTGATCGATGCCGTCCTCGTCGGCACCGTCCCGATGATCCTGTCGCTGATCCTCGTCGACTACGCCGCGTTCTTCGAGCAGGTCCGCCGGTCGATGGCGACAGGCCAGACCGGCCAAGCCGCGATCGTGGTGCCGATGACCCTCGATCTGATCCTCCTCGCGTTCATCGGCGTGGCGATCCAGTACGTGTACTTCGTCGGTTTCTGGACCAGTGGCGGCCGGGCGACGCCCGGCATGCGCGGCCTGCGGATGCAGGTCGTCGACGCACGATCGGGTCGGCCGCTGTCGATCGGGCAGGCCACCAAGCGCTGGGCAGCGCTGGGCACGCCGCTCACGCTGCTGACGGTCGTTCCCGTGCTCCAGGGCGTGATCGGCCTCGTCCAGATGGGCCTCGTCATGGTGATCTTCTTCACGATCGTCGCCAACGACCGCAAGCAAGGTCTCCATGACCGATGGGCGAACTCTCTGGTCATCCGTGATGTCCGAAGTGGTGACGGGGCGACCGCAATCGGCTGCATGCTGCTCGCCGTGCTCGTGATCGGCCTCGGCATCATCATCGTCGCCATGGCCTTCATCCTGGCCGGGCCCGCTGTCCAGCAGCTCATGATCGACGTGGGGAATTCGAACTGAGCCAGGACGGGCGACTCGACCCGGCACAGGTCGACGGGCTGACGGACATGGAGCC
>JANONZ010000434.1:0-1678 GCA_031421095.1 Thermomicrobiales bacterium | reverse complement strand
CGGGATCTTCATCCTCCCGGACCTCGGCCGACCCGAGCGGGTCCTCAACATCCTGCTCCACCCGAACTTCACCTCACCGATGATCTGGGACATCACGATCGTGCTCATCTACACGGCCATGTCCATGACCTACGTCTGGCTCTACGCCCGGGCCGATCTCGCACGCCGCGGCAGCATCCTGGCCTTCGGGACCGGCACGTCGGAGCGGGAGATCGCCCGCGATGAGCGAATCAAGTCGAGGATGGCCTGGGTCGCCCTCCCGTCGGCGATCCTCCTCCACTCGATCACCGCCTGGATCTTCGGGCTCCAGATCAGCCGGGGCTTCTGGTACTCCGCGATCATGGCCCCGCTGTTCATCGCGTCGGCGCTCGTGTCGGGGCTTGCGCTCGTCATCCTGCTCGCCCTCGCGGTCCGACGGCTCGGGAAGCTCGACTTCGGCGATGAGCTGGTGGCCTTCCTGGGCGGGCTCCTGGGCGTGTTCATCGCGGTCGAGGCGTTCTTCGTCGGAGCGGAGTTCCTGACCGCCGCCTATCCGGGCGCTCCCGACGAGGCCGGGCCGATCGCGCGGCTCCTGGTCGGGCCGTACGCGCCGCTCTTCTGGATCGAGATCCTGGTCGGGCTTGGCCGCCGAGCATCGCCGGGCGGACCCGTACGCGGTTACGGTGATCGACTCGGATCCATGCTCGATGTCCCCGAGCTCATCTCGCTCGTCTTTGTTCTCGGCGGTTCTCGGCCCGCCCGTCGCACGAACCAGTAATAGCAGAGGCAGTACATCGCTGCCCCAACCACACCGACGAGCAGATCGTTGATCGTGTCGAACAGCCCAAGCACGTTCTGGGTGCCGAAGATCAGGTCGCCGTACGCTTCCTGGGCCTCCCACAGGATGTGGAGTGTGTTCGCGAGGCCGAACGCGCTCAGCATCGAGGTTCCCAGCAGCCAGCCCGTGACGACGGTGAACGCTCCCGTGTTGACCGCGTGCGGGATGAGGTGAAACGTCGCGTACGTGTCATACAGGTCGAAGTAGTTCCCGACCAGATCGAGGACGAACGTGGAGAGGTACAGGTTGTCCATCCAGACCGGGTAGGCCAGGCCCCTGCGCCTCCAGATGTGCCAGGCAGGGATGACCATGCTGGCGAGCGCCAGGATGACCGCAGTTCGGATGCCGAGCCCCACGTCCGCCCAGCGTGGGTCGTCCGGATTCGCCAACACCACCACCGTGACATAGGCCATCCACCCACGCATCGCGAGGTTGAGGATGGTCCCGAGCCACCTCGCGCGACTCCGCGGCGTCCGGCGGGCATCGTGTTTGACCAGGGGTTGGTCCTCGGTGGCGTGCCGCGATCGGCTCATGGAGCGCGATCGAGCGCCGGGACACTGTCGGCGGGAAGCGCCCAGGCGACCTGCCGTTTCGTTCTGTGAGCCGCAGCCCCGAGCTCAGAGGTCATGGCTCGCGAAGGCTCCGGCTCGACCATCGCGTGGCTCCCAACCCTCGACGAGTTAGTGGGAAGCTGACCGAGGCTCCCGGCGCTTCCGCCGCATCGGCGCACGCCATGTCCATCACGCGGCGCCGAGCGACTCGTTGACGAGCCTGGTGCCGGCTCGTCCCTCGAGGACGGCGACCGCATCTTCGAGGGCCCCGATCGCGGCGAACCTGCCCGTTCGGCGCACGAAGGCGGCC
>JANONZ010000433.1:0-7779 GCA_031421095.1 Thermomicrobiales bacterium | reverse complement strand
CCCGCAGCGGCCGAGCCGGCAGTCGCCGAGGAGACCGCCGCACCCGAGGTGATCGAAGCGATCGCCGAGCCAGCGGCCGAGCCCGCAGCGGCCGAGCCGGCAGTCGCCGAGGAGACCGCCGCACCCGAGGTGATCGAAGCGATCGCCGAGCCAGCGGCCGAGCCCGCAGTCGCCGAGGAGACCGCCCAGGACACCGGTACACCCGACACCAAGGACTGACCAACACCAGTCCAGCCCTTGACGACCCGCCGGTTCCCGGCGGGTCGTTTCGCTTTCTTAGCCTTGCCGGATGCATCCAGATCTCGGGCCGGAACGTTCATATAGCCAGATGGTCATGGCCCTTCTCGACCGGCGTGCGGGCGGGGGCGTCGTGCTAGCATGACTGGAGCGTCACGTTCGTGACGCCAGCGAAGGGAACAGGCGTTCGACTCGATGGATCGGTTCGATAAGTTCACGGATCGCGCGCGCAAGGTCCTCACCTTGGCGCAGGACGAAGCGCAGCGGTTCAATCACAACTACATCGGCACGGAGCATCTGCTCCTTGGCCTCGTCCGTGAGGGCGAGGGCGTGGCGGCTCGGGTGCTCGAGAACATGAACGTCGAGCTGGCGAAGGTTCGGACCGCGGTCGAATTCATCATCGGTCGCGGTGATCGCCCAGTCGTCGGCGAGGTGGGCCTGACCCCGCGAGCCAAGCGGGTCATCGAGCTGGCGATCGACGAGGCACGTCGACTTGGCCACAACTACATCGGCACGGAGCATCTACTGCTGGGCCTGGTCCGTGAGGGCGAAGGGATCGCCGCGGGGGTCCTGGAGTCGCTCGGTGTGAACCTAGACAAGGTCCGCCACGAGGTCATACGCGTTCTGTCCCAGAGCTCGTCTGCCGGCCCCGTCCCGGAGGTCAAGCGAGCCAGCAAGACGCCGACCGTGGACCAGCTGGGGATCAATCTGACCGACGCTGCACGGGCCGGCAAGCTGGATCCCGTCATCGGGCGCGAGAAGGAGATCGAGCGGGTCATCCAGATCCTGTCGCGTCGGACCAAGAACAACCCCGCACTCATCGGCGAGCCGGGCGTGGGCAAGACCGCGATCGCGGAGGGGCTTGCCCACCGGATCGTCGCGGGCGACGTGCCCGAGACGCTGCTGAACAAGCGCGTCCTGACCCTCGACATCGGATCGCTTGTTGCGGGCACGAAGTACCGCGGCGAATTCGAGGAGCGGCTCAAGAAGATCATCGAGGAACTACGCAACACGAACGATGCGATCCTGTTCATCGACGAGCTTCATACCCTCGTCGGGGCAGGTGCAGCTGAAGGCGCCATCGATGCTGCCAACATCCTCAAGCCCCCGCTGGCGCGAGGAGAACTCCAGTGCATCGGTGCGACCACGCTGGACGAGTACCGCAAGTACATCGAGCGTGACGCCGCCCTGGAGCGCCGCTTCCAGCCGGTCATGGTCGAGGAGCCCACGCTCGAGCAGTCGGTCGAGATCCTCATGGGCATCCGTGAGCGCTATGAGCAGCACCACAAGGTGACGATCACGGATGAAGCGGTGAAGGCGGCGGTCGACCTCTCCGTCCGCTACATCACGAGCCGTCATCTGCCGGACAAGGCCATCGACCTGATCGACGAGGCCGCCTCGCGGGTGCGTCTCCGCCACGCCACGGCGCCGCCCGCGCTGCGCGATGCGCAGAAGGATCTTGCGCGCATCTCGAAAGAGAAGGACGCCGCGATCAACAACCAGGAATACGAAGAGGCGGCGGCGCTGCGCGAGGCGGAGGCGACCGCCCGTGAGTCGGTCGAAACGCTGCGCGCGGAATGGCAGTCCACGGTCTCTGGTGACCGGCCGATGGTCGACGAAGAGGAGATCGCCCAGATCGTGGCGATGTGGACCGGGATCCCCGTCACCCGCATCGCGCAGGAAGAGTCTCAGCGCCTGCTCAACATGGAAGAGGCTCTCCACGGACGAGTCATCGGCCAGGAGGAGGCGATCGGGATCGTGTCCAAGGCCGTCCGCCGCGCCCGCGCGGGACTCAAGGATCCCAAGCGCCCGATCGGCTCATTCATCTTTCTTGGCCCCACCGGCGTCGGGAAGACCGAGCTTGCCAAGGCGCTCGCGGAGTTCATGTTCGGCAGCGAAGACGCGCTCATCAAGATCGACATGAGCGAGTTCATGGAGCGCCACAACGTCAGCCGCCTGGTCGGGGCACCCCCGGGGTATGTCGGTTTCGACGAGGGCGGCCAATTGACGGAGGCGGTCCGCCGCAAGAACTATTGCGTCATCCTGCTTGATGAGGTCGAGAAGGCGCACCCGGAGGTCTTCAACATCCTCCTGCAGATCCTGGAGGATGGCCAGCTTTCTGACGCCAAGGGCCGGCGGGTGGACTTCCGCAACGCGATCATCATCATGACCTCGAACCTGGGCGCCAAGCAGCTCCAGACCAACTCCAGCCTGGGCTTCCGTTCGATGGGCGAAACGGATCTCGCCCGCGCGGAGATCTCCCATGAGCTGATGAAGGAGAAGGTCGCCGCCGAGCTGAAGCAGAATTTCCGACCGGAATTCCTCAACCGTATCGACGCGACGGTCGTGTTCCGGTCGCTGACGGTCCAGGAGATCACCCAGATCGTGGACCTGATGCTCGCCCGCGTGAGCGACCAGCTGCGGGCTCAGCAGATGCAGCTTGAGGTCACCCAGGCGGCCAAGGAGCACATCATCAAGCTCGGCTACGACGTGGCCTACGGGGCCCGCCCGCTTCGCCGGGTCATCCAGAACATGATCGAGGATGTGCTGGCCGAGCATCTCCTTCTTGGCAAGTACGAGCCCGGCTCGACGATCGTGGTCGACAGAGACCCCGAAGCGGGCCTGGACATCCGTCTCGCCGAGCCGCGCACTCTGGTCGAGGCGCGGTGAGTCGCGTCGCCAGCCCGGCGGCCTAGCGATGGCGCGGCCGCAGAGCCGCTTTGTCTGCCAGTCGTGCGGTGCGTCCTTCGTTCGCTGGGAGGGCCAGTGCCGCGACTGCGAGAGCTGGAACTCGCTCGTCGAGACCGTCGTTCGCGAACCCGGACGCTCCGCCCGCGTGGCGGATCGCCGGCCCTTGGGCGGTGAAGCGGTACCGATCGGACTGGCTCGCATCGCCGACGTGGATCTGCCCCGCATGTCGCTGGGCATCGTCGAACTCGATCGTGTGCTGGGCGGCGGCCTCGTGCCCGGTTCGGTGGTCCTGCTCGGTGGCGAACCGGGCATCGGAAAATCCACCCTCCTCCTCCAGGCTGCCGCGGGACTGAGCCGCGGCCCGGGCGGCGGTACGAACGTGCTCTATGCCACAGGCGAGGAGTCGCCCGGCCAGGTCCGGCTCCGCGCGGCTCGCCTCGGTCTGTTGAGCGGCCCGTCGGCGGAGGGTGTCCAGGTCCTCGCGGAACACGACATCGGGCGGATCGTCGAGGCCGCCCGAAACGGTCGGCACGGGCTCCTCGTGGTCGATTCGGTCCAGACGGCGACGGTCGCCGAACTCGACGGTGCGGCCGGCAGCGTTGGCCAGGTCCGCGAGTCAACGCTCCGACTGATGGAACTTGCGAAGGGCGAGGGCATCGCCGTCATCCTCGCCGGCCACGTGACCAAGGACGGCTCGATCGCGGGGCCCAAGACGCTCGAGCACCTGGTCGATGCCGTCGTCAGCCTCGAGGGCGAGCGGTACGCGCCGCTGCGCCTCCTCCGTGCGACGAAGAACCGGTTCGGTTCGACCGACGAGGTCGGGGTCTTCACGATGGCCGAGACCGGACTGCTCGAGGTCGCCGACCCCGCCCGCGCCTTTCTGGCTGACCACGGTGGCTCGGCTCCCGGCAGCATCGTCGCGCCGACGCTGGAGGGCAGCCGGCCGCTGCTCGTCGAGGTCCAGGCGCTCGTCAGCCCCACCGGCTATGGCACGCCCTCACGCAAGGCGAGCGGCCTTGACCCGAACCGGCTCAGTCTCCTCATCGCGGTCCTGGGCCGTCGCGCCGGGATCAGTCTGGGCAGCCATGACGTCTATGCCAACCTTGCCGGCGGTCTGACCGTCATGGAGCCGGCCCTCGACCTGCCGCTGGCGCTCGCGCTGGCCTCATCCGCTCGCGATCGGGCGATCGCACCGGGCACGGTCGCCATCGGGGAAGTCGGCCTGCTCGGGGAGTTGCGGGCGGTCGTGGGCCTGGAGCGGCGTCTGCGTGAAGCGGCTCGGCTCGGCTTTCGACAGGCCATCGTTGCGAGGCCCACCGCCGGATCGATTCTGGCTGCGATCGACGGTATCCACGTCACCCCCGTCGGCACGTTGCGGGATGCCATCGAGGCCGCCCTGGCCGATCGGCCGGCGACTCGTGGCGACGCGCTCCCGGCGATGCTAGGCTGACCGCCCGGCCCTCTGGAAGTGACCCTGGGGCCGCCGGCTGATCCTCCGAGGGAAACTTGATCCGTTACATCCGTATCCTTGGCGCGGCCCTCGGTGGCCTCATCGGGTTGGCCCTCGCGACCGCCGGCAGTGGCCTCTTCGAGGGCAGCGACTATGCTGGCGCCCTTGTCGCGGTGTGGGTCGTCGCCTGGCTCGTCGTAGGATTCGCGATCCTGCCCTACCTGACCGTCGTTCCGGCCACGTGGCTCGTCAAGCGTGTCGAGGAACTCTCCACCGCTGAATTCGTGACATCGATCATCGGGCTGATGCTCGGCCTGGTGATGGGCCTTCTGCTGGGGTTCCCGCTTGGTGGTCTGGCACCGCCGTTCAGGACGTGGCTGCCACTGGGTGTCACGATCTTCATGGGTCTCGGGATGATGGGTCTGACGGTCGCCAAGCGGGCGGACCTGCTGATCGCCGCGGAGGCCGTCGGTCTGATCCGCCGGCCGGCCGCGGACGGCGGTGGCATCTCGTCTCACGGCGAGCCCCGCATCGTCGTCGATACCAGCGCGATCATCGATGGGCGCATAGCTGAGATCGTCGAGTCGGGGTTCATCTACGGCACCCTTGTCATCCCGCGGTTCGTGCTCGACGAGCTCCAGCACATCGCTGACAGCTCCGACGCCCTGCGTCGCAACCGTGGCCGCCGCGGACTGGAGATCCTCAACCGGATGCAGAAGGAGCCCGGGACCCCTGTGGAGGTGGTGGAGGACGACATGCCGGACATCAAGGAGGTCGATGCCAAGCTCGTCGCCCTCGCCCGAGCCCGCAGTCGCGTCATCCTGACCAACGACTTCAACCTGAATCGGGTCGCCGAGCTCCAGGGCGTCCGGGTCATGAACATCAACTCGCTGGCGAACGCTGTCAAACCGGCGGTCCTGCCCGGGGAGGAGCTCCGCGTCAGGGTGATCCAGGAGGGCAAGGAAGCTGGCCAGGGTGTGGGCTTCCTCGACGACGGGACGATGATCGTCATCGAGGGGGGCGCCCGGTACATCGACCGGGAGGTGGACGTGTCGGTCACTCGCGTCCTGCAGACTGTGGCGGGTCGGATGATCTTCGCCCAGCCACGCATCGATTGAGCCGGCTGGCGCGCGTCCTCCGGGTCGATGTCATCGTCGTCGCCGCCGGTCGTTCGGCGCGGATGGCCGGCACGGACAAGCTCACCATCGACGTCGGAGGTCGCCCGTTGCTGGCCTGGACGCTGGCCGCCCTTGCCGCCGCTCCGCAGGTTGCCCGGATGGTCGTGGTGACCTCACCGGAGCGGCTGGTCGACGTCGCTGCCGCCGACTGGCTGCCGCGATCCGTTATAGCCGTGGTAGCGGGCGGGGATCGTCGCCAGGAGTCGGTCCACGCCGGGTTCGTCGCCCTGGACGGCGCCGATGCCGATGAGGCCGGCGTGATTCTCGTGCACGACGCAGCCCGGCCTCTGGTGGCGGCCGACCTCATCGCCGCCGTGGCGGAGGCGACCGCCCGCCATGGGGCTGCCATCCCGATCGTGCCCGTGGCCGAGACACTCAAGCGAATCGCTGGGGACCGGGTCGGGGAGACCATCGACCGGACTGGTGTCGGCGCGGCGCAGACGCCGCAGGGCGTCCGGAGGTCCCTGCTTCGGGAGGCGTACGCGCGCTTCGCCCCGGATGGGGTCCGCACGTTCACCGATGAGGCCTCCCTGCTCGAAGCCTGTAGCATCGCAGTCCATGTCGTACCCGGCGATCCAGGCAACCTCAAGGTGACGCTTCCCGGCGATCTCGCGCGCGCGGCGGCCGCCCTTGTCCCGGCGCGCCCGGTACGGACCGGGATCGGGCAGGACAGCCATCCATTCGGGCCGGAGATGTCGCTGCGCCTCGGCGGTGTGGAGATCGCAGGCGCGCCGCGCCTCTACGGACACTCCGACGGCGATGTCGTCCTGCACGCGGTCGCCGACGCGCTGCTTGGAGCCGCCGGTCTGGGCGACCTTGGGCGGCTCTTTCCGGCCGATGCCCGCACGCCACGCGGGATCGCGAGCGCGACGCTGGTCGCAGAGGTGTGCCGGCGGGTGACCGCAGCCGGCTGGCGTCCGACCTCGCTGGACCTGACGGTCATCGCCGGGCGCCCGCGCCTGGACGCGCACCTGGGGTCGATGGAGTCCGCCATCGCCGATCTGGTCGGCCTGGATCGTGCAGCGGTCAACGTCAAGGCGTCGAGTGGCAACCTCGACGGGGCGGAAGGAGCCGGTCGGGCCATCTCGGCGATCGCGGTCGCGACACTCGAGGCGGACCGATGAGCCTCCGGCTCCACGACACGCTGTCTGGGCAGACCCGCCCGTTCGTGCCCCTGGAGCACGAGCGGGTTCGCGTCTACTCGTGTGGCCCGACGGTCTATGGCCCCGCCCACATCGGCAACTTCCGCTCGTTCCTGTTCGCCGACCTGCTCGTCCGACACCTGCGCTGGCGTGGTCTGCCGGTCACCTGGGTCATGAACATCACCGACATCGACGACAAGATCATCCGCGGTGCCGCCGCCACGGGGGAAGGTATCGACGTACTCGCGGAGCGCTACCTCGAGCTCTTCCGCGCCGATGTCGTTGCGCTTCGGATGACCCAGCCTGACGTCCTGCCACGGGCGACTCACCATATCGACGAGATCGTGGAGCTCATCACCACCCTCCTGGAGCGTGGCCACGCCTACCGGACCGAGGACGGCTCCATCTTCTTCCGGATCGTCTCGTGGCCAGCATATGGGGCGTTGGCGCGCCTGGATCCCGAAGGCCTCAGGGTCGGGGAGCGGGTGGAGGCCGATGAGTACGGTAAGGACGACGTCCGCGACTTCGCCCTGTGGAAGGGCCCGAAGCCTGGCGAGCCGTCGTGGGACACGGCGATCGGTCCTGGCCGGCCTGGCTGGCACGTCGAGTGCTCCGCGATGAGCATGACCCACCTCGGTCCGTCGTTCGACATCCACACGGGCGGCGTCGATCTGATCTTCCCGCACCACGAGGACGAGATCGCCCAGAGTGAGGCGGCCACGGGCAAGACCTTCGTCCAGACGTGGCTGCACTGTGCGCACCTCCGCACGGCCGGCTCGAAGATGGCCAAGTCGACCGGCAACATCGCCCGCGTCGGCGAGATCCTGGCGGCAGGCGTGTCGCCGCGAGCGCTACGCCTGGCACTCATCTCGGTCCACTATCGGGCCAGCCTCAACCACTCCGACGAATCACTCTCGGCGGCGGCGGCCGCGCTTGAACGGCTCGATGCTGTCGTAGCCGCGCTGGGCGCCTACCGGGAGGCCGGCCCGGACGATCCGACCTTGGTGGGAACGTTGGCCGCCGCCCGTGACGCGTTCGGCGAGGCGCTGGACGACGACCTCAACATCTCGGCCGCGCTCGC
>JANONZ010000432.1:0-2286 GCA_031421095.1 Thermomicrobiales bacterium | reverse complement strand
CTCAGTCGGTCGTCCCGGCCAAACAAAAAAGCAGAGGTCTGGCCTCTGCTTCGTTCGCCCGACACGACCCGTGCCCCCGGTCTAAGGACCGGGAACGATCATGCCGGGCATCGAAAATAGAAGTAGTGGCTCATGTGCGTGAAATGACGGTACCCAATGGGCGCCCGACCGTCAATGCCGAGCACGGCCTCCCGCCCGTCCGGGCCCGCGCCGCTCGGCCGGCCAAGTCTCCGCCGGTGTCCGCCTGGCCCAACGTTGAATCGCTGCATCCCGCGTAAATCGCTCGCACTTGATTGCACCAATTGCAACTACCGTCGCCGGAGGCGCCTTGGTGGGCTCCGGTTCCAGCGATTCTTGCGTCCGATAGACAGGACACGTCCGGGATCAGTCGCTCAGTTGCATGCTACGCAAAGATCGAGCCAAACTGGCTGCCCGTGCATGACTCCGGCGACGGTGGTTGCATCCTGTGCAAGCCCGAACCGGTCCGCCTCGGTGGGTGCCGCGTAGGTCAGTCGGCACGGTCCGGAAGCGCCTGCGCGATGATCGCCTCGACCACCTCCCTGTTGGCGTCCGCGCAATGCGTCAGGGATCGGCTGCGCGCGCACCCCGACGAGCGCCTCCTCTACGTGCGAGCGAAGCGTGATCTCGCCGCACGGATGGAGGACCTCCACACGGGAGGATGCGCTCGATCTCCGGGCTTCCGACCGTGAAGACGTGGAGGTTCACGTTGGTGTCGGGGCCCTTGAACATGCGATGCTCGTGCCAGTCGGCCTCGCGGATCCGTGGGACGTAGCCGCCACGATCGGACCGGCCAGCGGTGCGAGTTCGCCGATAGTGCGCACCCCGATCGCTTCGACCGATGTCGGCGGCCGGCCGGCTGGACTGCCTTGTCGTGACATACAGCGCGCTCCGCCTGGGTCACGGACCATCGACGTGAGGGCCGGGGGTTCGTGCCGAGCCACATGATAGGATTCCGGCCGCTGCCGCGATGGAGAGGTCGCATAGAGGTCTAGTGCAGCGGTTTGCTAAACCGCCATGTGGGGTAACCTGCATCGAGGGTTCGAATCCCTCCCTCTCCGCCAGCATCATGCGCCCGTAGCTCAGTGGATAGAGCGTTAGGTTGCGGACCTAAAGGTCGTGGGTTCGAGTCCCGCCGGGCGCGCCACCAACTCGAATGGACGAAGGCTCCTCGGATGACTTCCGAGGAGCTTCCTGTTGGCTCCCGCGACCTCAGGCGTCGTAGCCACTCGCGGACGGTCGTCGACGCAGAGTCACACCTTCTCGATTCGTGTCACGCTGGGCGAGGGCCGATCCATCACCTCGGCCGCGCCTTATGACGGTGGAGGATCGATGAGTCAGGATCACGCGCCCACGCCCGTCACATTCCTCGGTCTGGGCACGATGGGTGGCGCCATGGCGGCCAACCTCGCCCGCGCCGGCTTCCCGGTCACGGCCTGGAACCGGAGCCCGGGTCGCGCTCTGGAGCTCGTCGACCTGGGAGTCACGATGGCGGCCACCCCGGCGGTTGCCGCAGCCGCGTCGACCATCGTGGTCATCTGCGTCTCGGACACGCCTGACGTTGAGGCGGTCCTGTTCGGGCCGGACGGTGTCGTCGAGGGCGCCCGGCCGGGGACCCTCATCGTCGACTGTTCGACGATCGCGCCGTCGGGAAGCTGGGACTTTGCCGGCCGGCTGGCGGAGCGCGGTCTGTCGATGGTCGATGCCCCCGTCTCGGGTGGGAGCGAGGGCGCGCGCAACGCCACGCTGACCATCTTTGTCGGCGGGGATGCCGCCGACGTCGAGCGCGCTCGGCCTGTGCTGACCGCGATGGGTCGGTCGATCACCCACGTCGGACCGATCGGCGCCGGCCAGGCGGTCAAAGCAGTCAACCAGGTCATCCTGGCCGGCACCTACCTCGGCGTCGCTGAGGGGATCGTGCTCGCGATCAAGGCCGGCCTGGACGTCGAGCAGGTCGTCGCGGCGCTGGGCGGCGGGGCGGCGCAGAGCTGGGTCCTCGAGAACCGGGGCGGTCGGATGCTGGACAACGACTACCCGCTCGGGTTCAAGGTCTCGCTCCATCGGAAGGACCTCGGGATCGCGCTTGATCTCGCCGCCCAGCTTGGTGCCGTGCTTCCAGTCAGCGCGCTGGTGGCGCAGCTGGAGACTGGCTTGATCGCACAGGGCCACGGTGACGACGACGTGTCCGCCGTGGCCCGTGCGATCCGGGTGTTGTCCGCCCTCGACGCCTGAGCTCAGGCACAACCCGCGGCGACCTCACGCATCAGG
>JANONZ010000431.1:0-2107 GCA_031421095.1 Thermomicrobiales bacterium | reverse complement strand
TCAGCGGTCGACGGGGAGATCCAGCCGGTTGCCCCACTCGGACCAGCCGCCATCGTAGACCGCCACGTCCTCGTGGCCGAGCAGGGTCAGCACGAACGCGAGCTTGGCCGCGGCGACGCCCGACCCGTCATAGCAGACCATCCGTCGGCCGCGCGTGACGTTCGACCGATGGAGAAGGTCGCGCAGCTCCGACCCGCCGCGCAATCGCTGCCCACCCGGCTGGCTCATCGCCCCGACCGGCACGTTGACCGCGCCCGGGATGTGCCCCAGGCGTTTCGTGTTGCCCTCGAAGCCGTGGTATTCGGCCGGCGCTCGTGCGTCGATGAGGACGACATCCGGGGAGCCGAGCAGGCCGCGGACATCGGCGGTCGTCAGGCGGGTCCGGTTGGGACCGCGCACCGTGAGGCCGCCGCTGCTGGGTCCGACTTCGGCATTGGAAACCGGTCGACCTTCTGCCGCCCAGTCAGGGAAGCCGCCATCGAGGAGGCGCACCGAGTCCAGGCCGTAGGCGCGCAGGCTCCACCAGGCACGTGAGGCGAACAGCCCCTGGGAGTCGTCGTAGACCACGACCGTCGTGTCATCCGCGATGCCGACTCGGGCGGCCAGCGCCGCCATCCGGTCCGGGCTGGCCAGCAGGATCGTCTCGCCGCTGTCGCCGTCATCGACCAGGTCCGTGCGCCAATCGACCAGGGCCGCACCCGGGATGTGGCCGGTCGCATGGACCGCCTTGGCGCTGCCGTCCGGTCGCCATCGCAGGTCCAGGACCCGGACGCCGCTTCGGCCGAGTTGCTCGGCCAGCCACTCCGTCGTGGCCAGGATCTCGGGTCGGGCGAGGCCGCTCATCGTCGGTATCATACGGCCGTGGTCGATCCGTTCATGCCCGATACGCAGAAGCTGACGGCCATCCGGGAGGCGATCCCCGCCCTCTCAGCTGGGATCTACCTGAATACGGGGTCGGCCGGTCCGCTGCCTGCCGAAACGGCGGCCGCGATGGCGGAGATGGCGACCTGGGAACGTGACATCGGTCGCGGCCATCCGGACTCCCTCCCCGATGTGCTCGCCCGGATGGACGAAGCCCGTGCCGGCGTGGCGGCGGTGCTTGGCACCGATGTCCGGGCAGTCGCGCTGACCCACTCCACGACCGAGGGGATGAACGCCGCGACGCTCGCCGTCGATCTGTGGAGGGGCGGTCGGGCCGTGACCACCCGACACGAACATGCCGGCGGGCTCGGGCCGCTGTACGCGCTGCGGGAACGCGGCATCGAGCTCGAGTTCGTCGATGCCGGAGACGACGGTGACGACGAGCGGACGTTGCGAGCCTTCGACGCGGCCATCACCCCGGGCACGCGCCTTGTCTCCATCTCGCACGTCGCCTGGACGACCGGCGCGGTCCTGCCCGTCGCGGCCATCGCCGAGCTGGCCCACGCGCGGGGCGCTCTGCTGGTCGTCGATGGCGCCCAGGCCGTCGGCGCCATCCCGTTCCGCTTCGACGAGCTGGGCGCGGACCTCTATGCGCTGCCCGCCCAGAAGTGGCTGCTCGGTCCGGAAGGGATGGGCGCGCTGGTCGTCGACCCTGCCCTCGGCGAAAGACTCATCCCGGCGCTCGGTGGCTGGTATGGCTTCGAGCGGATCGATGGTTCCGGCGCCGGCTGGTGGCCCGACGCACGGCGCTTCGAGCTGGGTGGATTCCATCGGCCGTCAGTGGTCGGGATGGCGCGGTCGATCGGCTGGCTGTCGATGTACGTCGGGCTGGACTTCGTCCACCGCCGCGGCATGGCGAGCGCCTCGGCGGCGGCCGTCCGCCTGGCCGCCATCCCGGGCGTCACCGTGCTGACCCCGCTCCACGCGATGGGCACGCTCGTCACCTTCCGGATCGCCGGCTGGTCGGCCCAGGCCGCGCTCGACGAGTTGGGCGCTCGCGTGTTCGCCCTCGCCCGCACCATCGCGAGCCTGGACGCACTACGCATCAGCGTCGGGTTCTTCACGAGCGACGAGGAGATCGAGCGTTTCGCCGTCGCGGTCGCACTGCTGGCGGCGCATACGCCGGAGACCCTGCCGCCCCGTCGGCTGATCATTCTGGGCGACGCATGACAGCGATGTTGACCCA
>JANONZ010000430.1:0-4036 GCA_031421095.1 Thermomicrobiales bacterium | reverse complement strand
GGCGCCCGGTCGGCCAGCATCCAGAGCCTGTACGAGGCGCGCGCCCGGGGCGAAGTCTCCGGGTTCACCGTGCCGGCCATCAACCTGCGCGCGCAGACGTTCGACATGGCCCGAACGATCTACGAGACGGCCGCCGCCGCGGATGTGCGGGCGGTCATCGTGGAGCTCGCCCGTAGTGAGCAGACCTACACATTCCAGCGGCCCGTCGATTACGCGACGTCCGTCCTGGCCGGTGCCATCGCGACCGGCTGGCAGGGCCCGGTCTTCATCCAGGGTGACCACTACCAGTTCAACGCGAAGAAGTACGCGGCTGACCCCGAGTCGATGACCGAGGAGATCCGGCGGGCTTGCCGGCTGGCGATCGATGCCGGCTACCTCAATATCGACATCGATTCGTCGACGCTGGTCGATCTGTCGAAGCCCACCGTCGATGCGGAGCAGCACGAGAACTACCGGCGGGCGGCCGAGCTGACCGCCCTCATCCGGACGCTCGAGACGGACGGCGTGACGATCAGCGTCGGTGGCGAGATCGGCGAGGTCGGGACCCAGAATTCGACCGTCGAGGAGCTGCGCGCCTACCTTGACGGCTACGGCCGAGCACTCGAGGCGCACGCACCGGATGCCAAGGGCATCTCCAAGGTCAGCGTCCAGACGGGCACCTCGCACGGCGGCGTGCCGTTGCCGGACGGCGGCGTCGCGGAGGTGAAGCTCGACTTCGAGGTCCTGCGGCAGCTCGGCGTCGTCGCTCGCGAGTACGGCCTCGCCGGCGCCGTGCAGCACGGAGCATCGACCCTGCCCGACGAGCTCTTCCACCGCTTCCCGACGGTCGAGACGGCCGAGATCCACCTCGCCACGGGCTTCCAGAACGCGCTCTACGAGCACCCGGCCTTCCCGGCGGCACTCCACCGCGAGATCGAGGCCTGGTGCTTCGCCAACGCGGCCGACGAGCGCAAGGCCGGCCAGACCGACCAGCAGTTCGTGTACACCACCCGCAAGAAGGCGATCGGCCCGTTCAAGCGACAGCTGTGGGACCTGGAGATGAAGGACGAGATCCTGGCTGCCCAGCGCCGCAAGATCGGGTACCTGTTCACGGAGCTTGGGGTCAACGATTCGCGGGCCATGGTCGAGCGTTACGTCCACCCGGTCGAGGTCCATCGCCCGATGCCCGACGGCCTGGCGAGCGTCGCGAACGGCTGACGAAACCGCGGATCCCGCACGCCAACGGCGTCTCGGCCATACAGAATCGTCGTTGACGGCCCGCAACGCGGTGCTATTCTCCCGCGCATGCTCGTCGTCGGACCGAGGGATCCTCGACGGACAGGCCCAAGCGACTCGCGTCACTCCCCGATAGGCAGTCTGGCACCCGTGGTGCTGAGGGTAGGAGGAGAGAACGTGGCGGGATCTGATAGTCCCCAGGACATCGCGGCGCGCGACGATGCGCACCTGCGCTCGTTGGGCATCAAACCAGAGCTGAAGCGATCGCTCGGGTTCCTGTCCAACTTCGCGGTTGCGTTCAGCTACATCAGCGTGTCAACTGGCACGTTCACGGTGTTCGCGCTGGCCATCGGCGTCGCCGGTCCGGCCTTCTTCTGGGCATGGCCGATCGTCATCATCGGCCAGACCTTTGTCGCGTTGAACTTCGCCGAGCTCGCGAGCCACTTCCCCGTCGCGGGGTCCATCTACCAGTGGTCGAAACGGCTCTCGCACAAGACGCTTGGGTGGTTCACCGGGTGGATCTATTTCTGGGCCGGTGTCCTGACCACGACCGCCGTCGCGGTCACCGTGCCTCTCGTCGTCGCCGGCATCAATGGGACTGAAGGGTTCCTGGATTCGCCAGACCCGACCGGCATCACAACGATGTATGCGTTCGTCGCCCTCGTCACCCTGGTCAGCACGACCGCCATCAATGCGTTCGGCGTGAAGCTCCTGTCGATCATCAACAACATCGGCGTGGCGACCGAGATCCTCGGCATGCTCGTCTTCGCCTTGATCCTGCTGTTCTTCGCGAACAACCAGAGCCCATCCGTACTGTTCGAAACGTTCGGGCTGGAGTCACAGGCGGGCGGCCAATACTTCCCGGTCTTCCTGATCGGCATGTTCATCGCCCTGTTCGTGGTCTATGGCTTCGATACCGCGGGCACCTTTGGTGAGGAGACGCTGGATGCTGGGCGCCAGGCGCCCAAGGGCGTCCTGTCGGCGATCTGGCTGTCCGGGATCATCGGGGCGGTCTTCCTCCTGGCGATCATCCTGTCCTTCAAGGATATGGGTGCCGCCATCGCGGAGGGCCAGGCCTTTGGCTTCCCGATCGCGACGACGCTCCGTGAGAATCTGACCCAGGAGATCGTCGGCAGCATCACCTTCGGCGAGCTGTACCTGTTCATCATCCTGGCGTCCGTGTACGTGTGCACGCTGGCGATCCAGGGCGCGACTACGCGGCTCATGTTCTCGATGGGGCGCGACCGCCGGCTGCCGTTCGGAGCCGTGTGGGCGCATGTAAGCCCCACGTTCCGGACCCCGTCCTACGCCGCGCTTGCAGTCGGCGTGCTGGCAGCGGTGCCCATCGTCCTGACCGGTCCGCTGGGCGCGGCGACGATCGCCATCGCGGCGACCGGGATGATCTATCTCAGCTACTTCCTGTGTAATCTGGGCGTCCTCTTCGCGCGACAGCGAGGGTGGCCGCAGAAGGCCGCGTTCTTTTCGCTCAAGCGCTGGGGCCTGATCATCAACGTCATGGCCATCCTCTGGGGCGGGCTGATGATCGTCAACATCGGCCTGTGGGTCTGGCCGGAGGTCTTCGGGGTCCTGGGGAACGACCTCCGGGCACTGACCAATCCGTTTATCAATACGTTTCTGACCTGGAACGGCCAGGTCCTCAAGGGCCTGCCGGCCATCCCGGTCTTTGAGGCGCTGGTCGGGCTTGTCCTGATCGCCGGCGCCGCGTACTACCTGGCCACGGGCCAGGGCCGGAAGGCCGATGCCGTCGAGATCGACGCAGCCACAGGAGAGTCGGTCATCGGCTGACGGCCGAGCGACCTACGCGAGTGACGCGGCGCGGCGAGCGATCGCCGCGCCGTGCCACGTCCGGCCCGCGTCCCACGTCCCGCCCGCACGACACCCGGAGGACTCGCAGCTCGTGACCGACGACCCCGTTCTCCACGGCGAGTTGTACGACGAACTCGTCCGGGCGATGCAGAAGGTGCCGGAGCTGGTTGGGCGTCACCTGACGCTGACACAGCTGTCCGGCGGGATCACCAACCGCAACTTCCGTGTCGACGCGGCCGGCACTGACGACCGATGGGTCATCCGCCTGGCGGGCAACGACACGCACTTGCTGGGCATCAGCCGAGAGGTGGAACACGCGGCCACAGTCGCGGCAGCCGGCGTTGGCGTGGGACCCGAGGTCACGGCGTTCATCCGTCCCGAGGGGTACCTCGTGACCAGGTTCATCGTCGGGTCGCCAGTCAGCGACGCGGCCGTCCACCAGTTCGACACGCTCCGGCGGGTGGCTGACTCGCTCCGGCGCATCCACGACGGGCCGGCCATCCCCGGGCTGTTCGTGCCGCTGCGGATCGCCGAGGCCTATCGGGCTCTCGCCCTCGCCCGGGGCGTCACCATCCCGCCCGAGTACGAATTGGCCGCCGCCATCGGTCGCCGGATCGAACTTGCCTGCCTGGCCAGGCCAATCGAACTGCGTCCCTGTCACAACGATCTGCTCAACGCGAACTTCATCGATGACGGCACCCGGATCCGGATCATCGACTGGGAATATGCCGGGATGGGCGACCCGTTCTTCGACCTCGGCAACTTCAGTATCAACCACGAGCTGACGACTGACGAAGACGAGATCCTGCTGGCCGCCTATGACGGCGAGGTCCGTCCGGACCGCCTGGCTCGTCTGGTGCTCATGCGGATCGTGTCGGACTTCCGCGAGGCCATGTGGGGCGTCCTCCAGCAGGGGATCAGCACGCTCGATATCGATTTCGTCGCGTACGCGCAGGCCGGCTTCGATCGACTGTTGGCGAACGCCGCGACCCCA
>JANONZ010000429.1:0-12081 GCA_031421095.1 Thermomicrobiales bacterium | reverse complement strand
TCCTGGGTGCCGAGGACGACGGGCTGACGAGCGAGTGGACCGCGCCGGACATCGAGGCGGTGCGCCTGCCGATGCTGGGCGTGGCCGACAGCCTCAACGTCTCCGTCAGCGGGGCGGTGCTCCTCTACGAAGCCCGCCGCCAGCGAGGTGTTCCGGCGGTGTAATGTCCGGGAGGGGCCGGCTCCCGGGCCGGATCCCGAGCCGGATCCCACACCGGGTCCCGGGCCGTGCCGTCTCGACCCGACCCCCATCCGACCAGCTGCGCGGTGACCCATGGCTTCGTTCGACTTCGTGATCATCGGTGCCGGCACAGCCGGCGAGGCGGCGGCCAACAAGGCACGCGAACTCGGCGCCTCCGCCGCCATCATGGATGGGCGATGGTTCGGGGGCAGCTGCCCCCATGTCGGCTGCCTGCCCTCGAAGTCGCTTCTCGCCGGGGCGGCGAAGCACCAGGCGAATCCGGCCACGTACGACTGGGCTCGCGCGTCGGCACACCGCGATTACATGATCAACCGGCCCGCCGACGCCGAAGAGCCGGACGACTCGAGCCACTTCCGTGCACTGACCGCCGCTGGTGCGGTCGCCTATCGCGGCACGGGCACGATCGCGGGCCGCGGTCGCGTCGTGGTCCGCCACGATGACGCTACGCATGAACTCACGGCACGACACGTCATGGTCGCGGTCGGTTCGGAGCCGAAGCGACCACGGATCGCGGGCCTCGAGGCGATCCCCGTCTGGACGAACGAGGAAGCCACGCTGACACGGCAGCTGCCGACCAGCCTGGTCATCCTGGGTGGCGGTCCGACCGGCTGCGAACTGGCCCAGGTCTACGCGCGGTTCGGGGTCCCGACGACGATCGTGCAATCGGGTCCGCGCCTGGCTCCGACTGATCATCCTCGCAACTCGGACGTGATCCGGCGGGCGCTCGAGGACGACGGCGTCACGGTCCACACAGGTGTGCGAGCGGTGCGCGCCCGTGCGGGCGCCGGCACGGATGGTGCGCATTTGATCGAACTCGATGACGGTTCCGTCGTGGAGGGCCACGCTGTCCTGCTGGCGGTCGGGCGCTCGTTTCCGATCGACGATATCGGCCTGGAGCACTACGGCATCGATACGACCGGACGCACCCCCTTCCCGCGCGATGGCCGCCTGCGCATCGCCGACGGGCTGTGGGTCATCGGCGACTCGGCGGGTCCGGAACTCCACACCCACCAGGCCCACTACCAGGGCGGGATGGCGGTCCGGATGGCCCTCGGCGAGGACGTGACACCCGACTACCGGGCCCTGCCACGGGCGACGTACACGGACCCGGAGGCTGCGTTCGTCGGGCACTCGTTGGAGAGCGCCCGGGAAGCGGGGCTCGACGTCTTCGAGCTGGTCGCCGACTACGCGACGAGCACGAAGGGCTACGCGATCGAGGCGAAATATGGCCACCTGACGATCGTGGTCGACCGCGGCAGCCGCCAGCTGGTGGGAGCCGCGATCGCGTGTCCGGATGCGTCGGCCGCCATCCACGAGTGCGTCCTGGCGATCAGAGCGAACGTCCCGATCGATGTGCTGGCCGAGACCATCCACGCGTTCCCGTCGACCTCGCGGAGTCTGGACGGGCTATTCGCCGACGCGCTGAAGGCGCTCGCGTCCGGGACATAGGCCGGCAGCCTACGACTCGTACACGACCCGGCCGTCCATCACCACCATCGAGGGGCGCGCCGTGGCCAGCGCACCGCCCGGTTCCACCGGCTCGTCAACGGCGGCCGCCGGGATGAGGACGAGATCCGCGCGCTGGCCGACGGTCAGTCGCCCTCGATCCGATTCCCGCGCGGACAGTGCTGGATCCAGGCACGCCGCGCGCAACGCACGGTCCAGCGTCAGGGCCTGCTCCGGCGCGAACGGCGGCGTCCCGGCCGGCCAGCGCGCGTCCTCGCGCCGCACTGCCAGGGCGATGCCCGGCCATGGATCGAACGACTCGACGGGGGCGTCGGTGCCGAACGCGAGGACAGCTCCGGTCTCCGCGATCGAAGCCCAGGTGTAGCCGCTTCGCTCTGCTCGCTCGCCCCACAACTTGCGGGCCTGCGAGGCGTCCGTCCCGAGGTGGACCGGCTGGACGCTCGCTGCGATGCCATACGCCGCGAACTTTCCCCGGTCGGCCGGATGGAGCAGCTGGACGTGCTCCAGGCGAGGCATGAGCGGCAAGGTCGCGGCCGTCGCGGCCAGTGTGTCCAGGGCGACTCGGACGGCGGCGTCTCCGATGGCGTGGATCTGCGTCGCGATCCCGCCGGCGGCCGCCTGACCCACGAGTTCGGCCAGCCGAGACGGTTCGGTCAGCCACACGCCGCGTCGCCGGTCCGGCGGGAGGGGTCGGTCCGCTTCCGGCTCGATGTCGGCCAGCAGCGCCGCGGTGCGCGACCCAAGCGATCCATCGGCAAAGCACTTCATCCAGCCGACCCGCGCGCGGCCGTCGGGGTCGCCGCCCAGTGGAAGGCCGCTCTGCAAGCCGCCCGCGAGAGCCGCGTCGAGGGCGTCGTCGCGTAGTGAGGCGAGGACGCGGACCGGCAGTCGCCCAGTCTCCGACAGGTGGGCGTAGGCCGGGAACGACCAGGCCATCTCCGGGTCCGGCGCCAGGCGCCCTGGGTCGTGGACCGCCACGATACCCAGGGCGAGGAGATCCAGTGACACCGCGATCAGCGCCGCCTCGAGCTCCGCGGTGGCGATCTGCGGGGCGTGCACGGAAACGAGACGCGCCGCCGCTTCGTACAGGACGCCTTCGGGGTCACCGTCCGGATCGCGCCGGATGACGCCGCCCGGCGGATCCTGGGTGGCACGCTCCACCCCACCGGTCCGCAGGGCCGCTCGACTCACCAGAAGGGCGTGGTGATCGTGTGCCCAGATCGCACAGCGACGTCCGGGCGCCACACGTTCCAGGTCAGCGGCTGTGGGCCAGCGGCCCCAGCGGTCCGAGTCCCAGCCGTGGCCTTCCAGCCAGGCGTCCGGATCCGTGAGCGACACGTGGGCCGCGTGGATCCGGACGAGGCCTTCGGCCAGTGTCGCCGCGTCGGACAGGTCCACCTGGCGGGTCGCCGCGGCGGCCTGGGCGAGGTGCAGGTGCGAGTCGGTCAGGCCAGGGACCGCCACCTCGTCGGGTTCAAGCGTGATCCGCTGGGTGTGCGGATCGGCCCGCGTCTCGAGATCCACCGCCGACCCGGCGAAGGCGATCCGGCCATCGCGGATCCCGATGGCCTCCACCCAGCCGAAGCCGGACTCACCGGCCAGTGTCGCGATCCGACCGGTGATCAGGGTATCGAGTGGCACAACGTCACGGTAACGGGTCGGCCACGAGTCGCGCGAGCCCGTCCCGATCCAGGCCGGCCCCGATCCCGAGGGCCAGGGCGACCCGTGCCTTGGGAGCGCACAGATGACCGGCGAGGATGGCCCCCGACCGTTGCCAGGTCGCTCCGCCGCCCGGGAACGCGTAGGCTGGCAGCACCCGCCCGGCGTGGCAGCGCGAGGCGAGGACCACGGGGATGCCGCCGTCGATGGCCCGCGCCGCGGCGGCCCGTAGCGATTCCGACGTGTTGCCACTGCCGGTCGCGGCGATGACCAGCCCGTCCATCCCGGCCGCGGCCGCAGCATCGACGAGGCTGCCATCCATCGCCACAGTCGCACTGATGAGGTGGACGCGCTGGGCCGCCCGGTCGGTCGTCACGTGGCGTCGCCCCGCCCGGCGGCGGAGAAGCACGACTTCCCCGCCGTACACGCGCCCGAGCGATCCCCCATTCGGGCTGCCGAATGTGTCGAGGGCCGTCGTGTGCCGCTTCTGGACGTCGTCGGCCGGCTCGATCGTCCCAGCGAGGCAGACGACGACACCCGCGTCATGCATCAGCGGTGCTGCGGCGACCCGGACCGCGTCACGCAGGTTGGCCGGTCCGTCGAAGCCAGGCTCATCGGAGGCGCGCATCGCGCCGGTCACCACGACCGGCTTGGGTCCATCAAGGACCAGGTCCCAGCAGAAGCTGGTCTCCTCGATCGTGTCCGTGCCCTGGACCACGACCGCGCCGAAGATGGCTGGATCGGCGAGCGCTGCGCGCAGGACCGCGGCGATGTCGAGCAGGTCGGGAAAGGTGAAGTGGCTGGCAGGCATCCGGCCGCGATCGATCGCGACGACCTCGGCGATCGAGTCCAGGCCCGGGGTCCGGGCCAGGATGGCGGCACCGTCCAGGAGCGGCACGTTGCCACCGGCGACGGGATCGAAAGCCGCGCTGATGGTGCCGCCGGTGAACACGACCACGACGCGTGTCACGGCGGGGCGTCAGTCACGGTCGGCCCGATCGGCCGGGCCGGTCCCCTCGGTCTCAGTCGGGACCTCGGACGGACCCGGCCGCGACTGGCGCTCCCGTTCGCTCAACGTCGCATGATCGGCGCCCAGGGCGGCCGCGAACGGGTCGACGGCATGGGGGTCCACCGCCGGTCGTGCCTCGGATTGTCGCAGCGGCCCCCGCATGAGGACCGAGGCCACCCCCGCCACCAGGACGATGATGGCGACGCCGAAGATGACCGCGGCCGTCCCGAAGACGTCCGAGATGGGGCCGACCAAGATGATCGGCAGGAAGCTGGCAACGGAGACCAGCATGTTCAGGACCCCGAACACGCGCCCGCGGACATCCTCAGGCAGGTCCTCCTGGAGCTGCGTCTGGGCCGGGATGGCGATGAAGCCGTAGGCGATGCCGGCAAGAAATGCGATGCCCACGACGACCGCCAGCAACGACGTCAGCACGGACAGGTCGAGACCACCCGGCGTGCCGGCCCGCTGGAGCAGCCGGCTGATGGGTCCCGCCACGGACAGACAGGCCATCAGGACGCCGAGGGCGATCAACCCTCCTTCGATGACACGCCGGCGCGGGAAGACGCGGCCGTACTGGTTGAGCAGGAGGATGCCCGTGACGATGCCGAAACCGAGTGGCAGAACGACGACCGCGAAGCTCTTCGGATCGAGCCCAAGGGCGCCTTTCGCGAAGTCCGGTCCGAGGACTCCCAGCACGCCGATCAGTGAGGCGGTGATCCCGAGGTAGAGCAGCGACCAGCCGATGGAGCGGTTGACCCGGATGAACGCCAGGCCCTCACGAAGCTGGGCGAACGTGGAGCCGACAGCTCGTTCCGCCTCACCGACCCCCAGGCGGCCCTCGTGGACAACGTCCGGGGGGGGCGACGGCGGCAAGGTGAAGCAGAAGATGGCCGCCAGGAAGTAGAGGCCGGCGACGATCAGGATCACCGCTTCCGGGCTGGCGACATTGACCACAAGGGGCCCCAGGAGGGCGAACCCCAGCGCGAACGACGCATTGAGGGTCAGGGTGAAGATGCCATTCGCGGCCAGAAGCTGGCGGCGGGGCACCAGGACCGGGATCAGCGCAGCCTCGGCCGGGGCGAAGAAGACGGTCACCGTCGAGACGAAGACGTTGAGCAGGAGGATGAGGGCCAGATGCGCGCCGACAAGGTACAGGGCCACGAACGCGAGGCCGCGCAGGACGTTCGTTGCGACCAGGATGACCCGCCGGTCGATCCGATCGACGTACACGCCGGCCACCGCGGAGAACAGGACAGCCGGCACGAGGAACGAGAGGATGAGGGCGCTGACCGCGGTGTTGGAACTCGTCGATCTCACGACGATGACGGTCAGGCCGTACAAGACCATGTTCCCGCCGATCTGCGTAGCCGCCTGCGACAGCCATAGCCGCAGGAAACCGCCGTTGCGGAAGACGCCGAGGGTGCCAGCCTCCGGTACTTCGCTGAGATCCGGGGCGCCTGGCATGGCGGTCACGCGATCGAATCCCGCGTCGGTGGCGTGACGACCGCGGTCATCGCCGGGTCGCCGCGACTCACGAACTCCACCAGCCGGCGTTCCAGCGATCGGCGCTCCAGCAGGACGTGGCGGCTGCAGGTCTGGCAGCGCAATCCGATGTCGGCGCCCAGACGATCGATGAGCCAGCGCTCGCCGCCGCACGCATGGGGTCGCCGCAGACGGACCAGATCGCCAAGGAGCAGCGCGAGGACGGGCTGGGCGGACATGGGCGCGCAGGGTATCAAAGGCGCGGGTGACCGTGGGCTGGGACGAGGTTGCGGGTCGTCGCCGGCAGCGCAAGCCGATCCACTGGTGTGACCACGACGATGACGTCCGGTTGGGTCGCGGCCAGCTGCGCGATGATCCCGCCGGGACGGGTCAGCGAACCGGTCAGCTTGTCGGGCGCTCCGATGGCGTCCACTTCGAAGTTGCCACCAAGGACGACGCCATCGATGGCAGACTGCCCCGCTGCGCCGGCCACCACGACACCGGTCACGACCCGCACCCCGCCGACGGCGATCGCCTCAGCACCGGCATTGCGCAGCTCGTTGATGAGCTCGTCCACGCCGATACCGTCGATGGGGCCGCTGATGGCGATGCTGACCCCGGGCCCCCCGACCGGATCGAGGCCTGCGTAGGCCCGCACGCGCCGCAGGTCGGCCCTGATCTCGTCGACCGAGACATCGCCACGCGCCTGATTCTGGGCCAGTGTGGCGAGTTCGCCGTCCAGCAACGAGGCCTCGCGTCGGAGCTGTTCGTTGCGGGCATTGATGTTGGCGACCAGGACGGTCAGGTCCTGCGCTGACAGCTGCGCCAGGCCGGTACCGCCGGCCTGAGACCGAAGCTGGACGATGACGAGCAACCCCAGAACGAAAGCCACGACGGCGACGATCAGCTGACTTCGGGCTCGATGCATGGTCAGTTCGTGGGACCGGGCGTGGCGGAGGTGGATGGGCCCGCTGAAGGCGATGGCAGCGGGCGCGAATAACGCAGGGTCACCGTTCCAACGAAGGCCGGCATGTCGACCGAGTCAGGTTCCGCGAATGAGAGCCGGATGCCATACGCCTCCGCTCGCGACCGAACGAAGTCCGTGAACCCGGGCGACTGGCTCAGGCGTTCGTACAAGTCACGCGGACCAAGCGCCGTGATCTGGTACGGCGGCGCGAGGTAGGCCGAGTTGACCAACAGGGAGGAGCCGATGTCGATGATCGCCGTGGCCGGGGTGATCCGTTCGCCGTTGACGGCGATCGCCTCCGCGCCGGCGCCCCACAGCTCGTCGACCACGGTACGGATGTCGCGCGAGCCGACGAGGTAGTCCGACGCACTGCCATCCTGTGGCACAGGCTCATGGGAATCCTCCAGCTGAAGGACGATCCCGGTCCCGGTCAGGGGGATCAGGCCGGCTGCGATGCGTGCCTGCTCCAGCTGGGCATTGAGCTGGCTGACGAGGCCGGCGGAGCCCTCACCCTGCCGTTCGATCGTCTGGATCCGTTCGCGCAGGGTCAGGATCTGGACCTTGAGGTCGTCCTGCTGGGCCTGTAGCTCGCGGGCCGTCTCGAGGAGCGGGGTCCGCTCCTGGGTGGTGTATCGGACGCGTGGGCCCTCCGAGGCGAGCTGGGCCGCGATGAGGAAGCCCAGGGCAAGCAGGGCGGCGCCCAGCGTGATCTGCCAGCTTGGGATGGCCCGCAACCGTCCGATCGCCGTCATGGTGTCTTCCTGTTCGCCTGGCGGCGGCGTCGGGCGACGAGGATCGCGATAGCCGCCCCGGCGCCGAGGGCGACGATGATGAGCACCACCCGCGGGCCCCCGCCGCCACCGTCGCTCGGCGCGGTCAAGCCAGGGGCGGCCGATGTGCCGGGCGCCGCAGACGCTGCCCCGCCACCACCGGCAGTCGACGGTGTCGATGACGACTCCGTCTGCACGGCCCATGCAGACGGGACCGGCCCGGGGACCGCCGGCTGCGGCCCGTAGCGGGTCGGCGGCTTGGCCTTCAGGTCAGCCAGCCACGCTGCACCGAACGCCGTCATGTCCAGCCCCAGCGCGGCGCTGAAGGCCTCATCGTCCGTCCGCCCCTGGGCGTACGAGCGAATCAGCCCGACCATGGCGTCCTTGCCGTAGGTCCGGACCAGGTAGTCGACCGCCGACACGCTCTCCGCGTAGGCCAACCGGAAGCGCTCCGCACGAGTCGGGAACTGGCCGCCCAGGGCCACCAGCGGCATCAGCGACCCGTTCCGCGCCGCATCCTCGACGTCACGCCGGTCGGAGCTGTCGTACCCCTGGCTCTGGTAGACCGCGAGCCCTTCGTTCAGCCAGAGCGGCGGGAAGTGGTACGGGTTGTCGACCGCGGTGTCGAAGACGAGGTGGGCCAGCTCATGCGGGATGACGATGCCGACCCAGGGATCGTCGATCTGCGCGGGCGGAATGAGCGCGAAGAGGGTGCGGACCCCCGCGTTGGCCTGGCCGCCGACGTTCTCGCGGGTGCCGGGTCCCAGGGCGTCGTAGAACGGACCCTGATCGGCGTAGATGTAGAAATCGATGGGCTTCGATTCGATGACGCCCAGCAGCGCGGAGATCTTCCGCACGGCCTCCTCGCCGATCCGCAGGGCTCGCTCGCCGAACGCCTTGCTGCCCTCGTACCAGTGGACGCGGACCAGGTTGCCGGTCGCCGTCTGCCAGGTGTAGCGGTCATCAACGTAGGTGATCGCCACCTCGGGCCCGATGATGACGTCCGCGTGGTCGCCCTTCGCAATGAGGCGCCAACGAGCCACCAGCGGGGTGTTCGGTGTCAGGTGTCCGTCGTTCGCGGGATCCAGGCGGTGGGTAAGGGTCATGACGCCGGTCGCGCTCGGCGGCGTCACCGTGATGATCGTGGGTCCGATGGAATCCGCCACCGTGAGCAGGAGCTCCACGCGGTCGACCGCTTTGTCGATGGTCACCCGCTGGCTGAACAGGACGCCCGTCTTGAACGACGACTCGGCGGTCGGCGTCTGGAAGGTCGCCCAGGTCGCCGCCCACACCACCGGAACCAGACCGACCAGGAGCACCGTCGCGACCGCCAACGCGACTGCGCGGCTTCTCATGGGGCCCATGCCAGCCCCGCCATCCGCACGATCCCGAGGCCGTTCTGGCCGGCGCCGATCAGGCCCGTCCGGACGAGGGCAGAACCCGGGCCGTACACGAGCGGAACGACGGGGACCTCGTCTCGAACGATCCCCTCGGCACGATCGTAGGCCCCGGACGCCGTCACCTCATCGGTCGCGGAGACCGCCTCCGTGATGGCGGCATCGAATGCGGCTGAACTCCAGTGGCCGTAGTTATTCGATGCGCCGGTCGAGAGCAGGATGCCCAGAAAGTCGTTGCGGCCCGGATAATCCGCGACCCAGCCCAGCGACCACATCGCCGGTGGCTCTTCCGCCAGGCGCTGGAAGTAGCCCGTTCCCATCGTCTCGGACCGGAGAGTCACACCAAGCTGGTGCTTGAGCTCGGCGATGATCGCCTTGTCGAAGGCGGCTCCACCGGTCATCAGGACCGTGTCCGGAAAGCCCGCGCCGTTCGGATAGCCCGCGTCCGCGAGCAGGCGTCGGGCATCCGCCGGGTCATGCGCCGGCAGGAAATCCTTCTCGCTGCGCCCCGGAATACCGGGCGGGACCATGGAGTTGGCCACCTGGACGGACCCATCCGAGCCAGCCAACCGGGCCATCCTGCGCCAGTCGACCGCCTTGCCGAACGCCTTCCGAACCCGGACGTCATCGAACGGCGGCTTGCTGGCATCGAACCCGTAGTACTGGACCGACAACGAGGCGACGTCCACCAGCTGCGGACCGAGCGTCTCGTCATAGGCGATCCACGAGGCATTGAAGGTGCTCAACGGGGTGTAGTCGAGCTCGCCGGTCTCGAAGGCATCAACCGGACTACGGCCGCCAAGGTCACCGATGAGCTCGATCGTCCTGATCGCCGGTGTTCCGGCCCAGTAGCGCGGATTGGCGGTCAAGGTGAGTCCCGTCGCCGTCGAACCGCTCAGCGTGTAGCCGCCGCTGGCGACGAAACCATCTCCCGGCTGCAGGGCTGCGGCGGTCTTGCCGACATCCGGCGGAACGATGGCGAACGACGGGCCGGCCACGATGTTGACGAAGTCGGTGGCCGGACGGACGAGGTCCACGACGACGTCACCCGCGGCGTCATCGGCGCGGATCGCAACCGAAGTCGGGTCTCGTGACTCGCCGCGAAGGTAGGCCGCCGCACCCTTGACGTCCAGGACGAGCGAGGCGAGCGGCGATGGGGCGGCCGGATCGATCAGTCGGAGCCAGCTGCGAACGACATCCGATGGCCGCAACGGACTTCCGTCGGAAAAGGTCAGGCTCGGACGCAGGTGGAACGTGACACGGCGCCCACCGTCGTCGAACCGCCAGGATTCGGCGAGGGCGGGCCGAATCTGGAGCTGCGTATCGAAAGCGGTCAGTGATTCGAACAGCTGGGCCGTGATGGCGGCGCTACCCGCGTCACCCAGCGCCGCAGGGTCGAGTGTCTCTGGCGCGCCGGTCAGGATGCGGACGGGTCGGTCGGGAATCGCCGCCGTCTGCCCGGCGCACGAGACGAGCAGCGTCGCGAGCAGGAGCAGGACGATCGGCCGGCGCATCGCGGCGAGTATACGGGCGAGTGGCCGGGATGCCCGTCACGGCGCCTGGGGTCGCCCGGGATCACCTTGCCGAGCGGCAAAAGAGGTCTCGCAGATCCACACCGCCGGGGGAACGATGGGCTGGACCGCGAAACCTCTCGCTTGGTCAACGAAGGCGGGCGCGAAACGTTAGGTGCGACCCGTGGGAACCGAGGCGACGCGATCAGCGGGTGACCTCAACCGGTGTCGTCAGTCGCCGCCGATGAGGAGGTCGCGCCGCCACCCGAACCGGTCGATGATCCGGTACAAGCTGCGCTTGCTCTGCCGGTCGCGGTCCGCGTCCGTGAGGCTGGCGTTGCCCCAGTGCTCGTGCCGGACCACGGGTAGCCCGTCGAGCCGCACGGCCCGCCGGTGCGCCTGCTCCTGGCCGCTGTCGCGCAGCACGAGACTCCACCAGACGTCGAGATTGCGGTCGAACCGAAAGCGCTCGTCGAGTGGCCCGCGCTGCGCGGCGTCGGCTCGTCGAAAGGCCTGCGGGTAGCCTTCGATCGCATCGACGTCACCGGCCGGTGCATCCTCGAAGCGGCGCAAGTCCATGGAGGTCGTCCCCCACCCGCCCGCGATCGCGACAGTGGGATCGTCAAATGCGCGGGCGAGTGGCGTGACGATGTCCCCGGTGGGTTCCAGATCCGTGTCGAGCAGGATCACGACAGGTGCGACCGCTCGCCGCAGGCCGACATTCATGGCGGCCGCGTGACCCAGGCGCTCGCTCGTCCAGGTGATCTCGATGGGCAGCGCGGCCACGGCCTCCAGCGCTTCGAGGGTCTCGAGCGATCCCGCCTGTTCGGGCGATGGCGCGTCGGCCACGATGACGACCGATGTGCCGACGGGCGAGCCGGCCCGCAACCCGGTCAGCAGCCGCTCAAGGTCGTCTGGGTAGTCCGTGGCGACCAGTACGACCGTGGCCACCCCGGTCGAGGGTTCGTCGAACCGTGACGGCACGCTCTGGCTGGACCCGTACCGGACTCGCTCGCCTTCTGCGATATCGGGCGGCGTCGCCGGCGACAGGGCGAAGTCGGTGCCGCGGTCGACGACCTTCCATCCGGCGGCCTCGATCTCTCCACGCAACCGGTCAGCCTCCGGCCAGTCGCGTCCCTCGCGGGCCCTCGAGCGATCGTGGGCAGCGGTCAGAACCTCATCGGGGATACGTCGTCGGGTCACCCAGGCAGGATAGCGGCGTATCGGGTCCACATCACTCGCATGGGCCCGGACCGGGTTCGCCCACCCGCCGCCCGAGTTCGAGGCGCTCTATCATCAGCGCCTGCTGGCGACCACCGAGGCCGCTTGACATCCGATCAGCCGAGTTGCCACGAAATCCAGGGCGGTTCGATGAGGCCAGGGGATCTGTTCAGCTGATGAGCCGGACGACCGACATCACGCGGGCCGTCCAGGTCCTGCGTTCCGGAGGCCTGCTGGCCTTCCCTACGGAGACGGTCTACGGCCTTGGGGCCGACGCGACGAACGTCCACGCGGTCCATCGGATCTTTGAGGTCAAGGGACGGCCACCTACGCATCCGCTCATCGTTCACATCGGAGCGTGTGATGAGCTTGCACGCTGGGCGGCGGAGGTGCC
>JANONZ010000428.1:0-1776 GCA_031421095.1 Thermomicrobiales bacterium | reverse complement strand
GTACGA
Source organism: Thermomicrobiales bacterium (assembly GCA_031421095.1). Classification (GTDB taxonomy): domain Bacteria; phylum Chloroflexota; class Limnocylindria; order Limnocylindrales; family CSP1-4; genus SPCO01. The sequence continues at coordinate 1,770 of JANONZ010000428.1, read as the reverse complement.
TGGCTGCCCGATGGACGACAAGACCACTCCCGCACCGGATGGATTCGCCGCGCTCGGCCTCGACGAGGCCCTCCTCGCGCGCGTGACCGACCTCGGCTACGAAGAGCCGACGCCGATCCAGCGCGAGGCGATCCCACCGCTTCTGGCCGGTCGCGACCTACTGGCTGAGGCGCCCACGGGCACCGGCAAGACGGCGGCGTTCGCACTGCCGACCCTCCAGCGCATCGAGATCGGGCGTGTCCAGGAGGGCGCCACGGCCGCGCTGGTCCTCGTCCCGACGCGCGAGCTCGCGATGCAGGTCGCGGAGGCGATCCACACCTACGGACGCGGGCTGGGCGTTCGCGTGCTGCCGGTCTATGGAGGCCAGCCCATCGGCCAGCAGTTGCGCGGCCTGCGGAAGGGCGTGGACGTCGTCGTTGCGACGCCCGGCCGCGCCGTCGACCATCTCAAGCGCGGCAGCCTCCGATTCGAGGGGGTCCAGGTCGTGGTCCTGGACGAGGCCGATGAGATGCTGGACATGGGCTTCGCCGAAGACCTCGAGACGATCCTGGGCGCCACCCCCGCGGACCGCCAGACCGCACTCTTCTCGGCAACGATCTCGCCGACGGTGGCGCGCATCGCCAAGCGCCACCTGCGCGAGCCGGTCCGCGTGACGGTCCACGCCGAGCGGACCACCGATAACGCCGGTCTGCCACTGGTCCGGCAGGTCGCCTACGTGGTCCGGCGGGCCGACAAGCTCGCCGCCCTGTGTCGCCTGCTTGACCTGGAGGACCCGACGTCGGCCCTCGTCTTCGCCCGGACCCGCGGCGAGGTGGACCAGCTGGCCGAGGCACTCACCGGGCGCGGTCACGATGCTGGCGCGCTGCACGGCGGCCTTGGTCAGGAGCAGCGCGACCGGATCATGGGCAAGTTCCGCGACGGCACGCTGGATGTCCTGGTCGCCACCGATGTCGCCGCCCGGGGCCTCGACATCGAACATGTCTCGCATGTCGTCAACTACGACGTCCCGGCGGCGCCCGACCAGTACGTCCATCGGATCGGTCGGACCGGGCGGGCTGGCCGTGAGGGCGTCGCGATCACGCTCGTCGAGCCGCGCGAGCATCGGCAGCTGCGCGATATCGAGAAGGCGACCCGGACCCGGCTCGAGATCGGCAAGCTGCCGACCGTGGCCGATCTTCGTGAACGACGCATGGAACGCCTGACGACGCAGCTGCGCGAGGTCCTGGAGGGCGACGGCGGCGACCGCTTCCGGGCGGTCGTGGAGCCGCTCTCCGATGAGTTCGACCTCGTCGATATCGCGTTGGCCGCGGTCAGCCTGGCCGATGGTGCCGCCGGCCGCGACGACGAGGAGGTGGAGCTGGCCAACGCCGTCCTGCCGACCTTCGGGCCCGCCCCGCGACCTGGCCCCGTGCGACGGACAGGCCCAGCCTACGGCCAGGGCGGTCCCCCTCCCCGCGGTGGCCCGCCGACCTACGGCGGTCAGCCGGGTCAGCCGGGTCGTGGCGGAGCCCCGGTCCGCGGCCCCGGTCCGGTCCGTGGAGGATCCCCGGTCCCTGGCGTCCCACCGGGTCGCAGGGAAGGGCCGTGGACGCGCCTGTTCGTGGGGGGCGGCCGGAACGACGGCATCCGTCCAGGGGACCTGGTCGGCGCGATCACGAACGAGGCGGGTGTGAGCGGCGCCCTGGTCGGTGCGATCCAGATCGCGGACAAGTACTCGCTCGTGGAGGTCGCCTCCGACGCGGCCGATGACATCATCCGGGCGCTTCACGG
>JANONZ010000427.1:0-6309 GCA_031421095.1 Thermomicrobiales bacterium | reverse complement strand
GGCCCGCGCGAGATCCCACTCGTCGCACTCCGGGAGACGGTCATCTTTCCCGAGATGATCGTCCCCCTCCAGGTCGGCCGCGACAAGAGCGTCAATGCGCTCAACGCCGCCGTCGCGGAGAGCGGACCCATCGCGCTGGTGACCCAGCGCAAGGCCGAGCAGGAGGACATCGCCGACCCTTCCGAGCTCTACACCATCGGCACCCTGGCCAAGATCGCCCAGGTGGTTCAGCTCCAGGACGGCACCGTCAGGGCCATCGTCCAGGGCCAGTCGCGCCTGCGGGTGATCGGCTTCGCGGGCACAGAGCCATACCTCCGCGCGATCGTCGAGGAGCTCCCCGATCAGACGCCCGACGGCCTCGAGGTCCAGGCGCTCATGCGCACGGTCCAGGCGCAGATCGAGGAGTACGTCGCCAATGGCGCCCCGGTCCCTCCCGAAGCCGCCATCGCCGCCCGCAACATCAAGGAGCCCGGACTGCTGGCCGATATGGTCGCCTACAGCCCGGACATGTCCACGGAGCAGCGCCAGGAGATGCTCGAGACGATCGACGTCATCGAGCGCCTCAAGCTCGTCTCCAGCTTCCTCGCCAACCAGATCGAGATCCTCGAGCTCAAGGGCCGGATCCAGTCCGAGGTCAAGTCCGAGATGGACAAGACCCAGCGTGAGTACATCCTGCGCGAGCAGCTGAAGGCCATCCAGCGCGAGCTGGGCGAGGACGACCCGCAGCAGGCCGAGATCAACGAGCTCCGCGACAAGGTCGAGGCCGTCGGCATGCCGGACGAGATCAAGGCCAGGGCGATCAAGGAGATCGACCGGATGAGCCGGATCCCGTCTGCCTCGCCGGAGGTCGGCGTCATCCGGACGTACGTGGACTGGCTCGTCGGTCTGCCCTGGAACGTCGCCACGAACGACCAGCTCGACATCAAGGAAGCGGCCCGCATCCTGGACGAGGACCACTACGGCCTCGACAAGGTCAAGGAGCGGATCCTGGAGTACCTCGCCGTGCGCACGCTCGCCGACGAGATCCGCAGCCCGATCCTCGCCTTCGTCGGGCCTCCGGGCGTCGGCAAGACGAGCCTCGGCAAGAGCATCGCCCGGGCGATGGGCCGCAAGTTCGTGCGGATGAGCCTCGGCGGCATCCACGACGAGGCGGAGATCCGCGGCCATCGGCGAACCTACATCGGTGCGCTGCCGGGTCGCGTCATCCAGAGCATCAAGACGGCCGGTTCGAACAATCCTGTGTTCATGCTCGACGAGGTCGACAAGATCGGGATGGACTTCCGGGGCGACCCCAGTTCCGCCCTCCTCGAGGTGTTGGATCCGGAGCAGAACAACACGTTCCAGGACAATTACCTGGAGGTGCCGTTCGATCTCAGCAAGGTCCTGTTCGTGGCCACGGCCAACCTCCTGGACCCCATCCCGCCGGCCCTTCGGGACCGGATGGAGATCGTCTACCTGCCCGGCTACACGGAACAGGAGAAGATCGGGATCGGGAAGCGCTTCCTCATCCCGAAGCAGATGACCAACCACGGCCTCAAGGCCAAGCACATCGAGATCACGGACGCCGCGATGACGGAGCTTGTCCGCTCGTACACGCATGAGGCCGGCGTCCGCAACCTGGAGCGTGAGCTGGCGAATGTCATGCGCAAGGTCGCCCGGCAGGTCGTGGAGGGTCGCAAGCGCAAGACGATCATCGATCCGAAGAAACTGGCCGAGATCCTGGGCCCGCAGCGCTTCGAGTACGGCGAGCTGGAATCCGAGGATCAGACGGGCGCCGCGACAGGCCTGGTCGTCACCGAGGTCGGGGGCGACGTCGTGGCCATCGAGGTCACCCGGATGGAGGGCCGCGAGGACTTCATCCTGACCGGCCAGCTCGGCGAAGTCATGCGTGAGTCGGCACGAGCCGGTTTGTCCTGGACCCGCGCCAATGCGGCCCGGCTGGGCATCCAGCGCCAGGTCTTCGAGCAGAACACGCTGCACATCCACGTGCCTGCCGGTGCCATCCCCAAGGATGGTCCGTCAGCCGGGATCACCATGGCCACGGCCATCGTCAGCGCCCTGACTCTGATCCCCGTCCGCAAGGACGTGGCGATGACCGGCGAGATCACCCTGCGCGGTCGGGTCCTCCCGATCGGTGGGCTGAAGAGCAAGATCCTGGCCGCGCATCTGTCCGGTGCCAGGATCGTCATCCTTCCGCGCAAGAACGAAAAGGATCTGCGGGACATCCCCGAAGAGATCCGCAAGTCCATCAAGCTCGTGCTCGTCGACTCGATGGACCAGGTGCTCGAGGCGGCCCTTCGACGCAAGCCGAAGCCCCTCGCCGCCGAGCCACCCAAGATCGTCCAGGGCAACGATCCGCTCGACCCGGGGCCGGAGAAGCAGCCCACCGTCCGCCGCGCGACGTTCCCGCCGGCAGACCAGCCCCCGGTCATCGTTCGGGAGCGATAAGAGGCCGGGACATCGCCGATGGCGAACAGCGGGTCGGGCATGCCCGGCATGGAATACAAGGATTACTACGCCGTCCTCGGTCTTCTGAGGACGGCGTCGCCGGCCGACATCAAGAAGGCGTTCCGCAAGCTGGCTCGCCAGCACCACCCCGATGCCAAGCCCGGTGACACGGCCGCCGAACGGAAGTTCAAGGAGGTCAACGAGGCCAACGAGGTACTCAGCGACCCTGCGAAGCGCAAGCAGTACGACGAGCTGGGTGCGAACTGGGATGTGACGAGTCGCGCTCGTCAGTCCGCCGGGACCGGCTTCGGTCGGGGCGCCGGCCACGTCCGCTACGAGTTCCGCACGGACGGCGATCCTGGTGGCTTTTCCGACTTCTTCCGCGCCTTCTTCGGCGAGGACGGCGGCGCAGCAGCCTCACCTGGACCGGCCGAGCGCGGCACCCGCGCCACGAGCGGCCGAACCGCGAGCCGGCCGATGCCACTGCCGATCCACGAAGCCCAGACCGAGATCAGTCTGAGCGAGGCATATCACGGCACGACGCGGCTGCTGGAGGTGGACGGGAAGCGCCTCGAGGTGACCATCCCGCCCGGGGCCGATACGGGCACGCGCATCAAATTGTCCGGCCGGGGCCCCGACGGCGGCGACATCATCATCATCGTCAAGCAGATCCCACAGACTCCCTTCACCCGTCGGGGCGTGGACCTCGAGCTGGACCTGCCACTCACCCTGAAACAAGTGTTGCTGGGAGCCGAGGTCGAGGTCAGGACGCTCAAGGGCAAGGTCCTGCTCAAGGTCCCGGCGGGTACCCAGCCAGGCCGGACGTTCCGACTCAGCGGACGCGGGATGCCGCGCCTCCGCGTGGCTGGCCACGGCGACCTGTTCGTCAAGGCCAAGGTCGCCATCCCGACGGACCTGTCGGACGAGGCCGCAGCCGCTGCCCGGACCTTCTTCGAACTCGTCGATCACCCAGGCAACGCAGCAGACCCAACCTGATCGAGGCCCCGTAGATGCAACTCGACCGATTCACCCAGAAGGCCCAGGAGGCGATCGTCGCCGGCCAGGCGACCGCGCAGCGACTCGACAGCCCCGTGCTGGATGTCGAACACATCCTGTCGGCACTCATCGAACCCGATGACGGCATCCCGGCCGAGACACTGCGCCGTCTGGGCGTCGACCTGCCCGGCTTCCGTGGCGAACTGGCCGCCATCCTGGCCCAACGCACCCGGACCAAGGGCGGCTCGCTGAGCCTGGATCCACGCGCCCGGCGGGTCATCGAATCGGCGGAAGCGGAGGCACGGCGCCTCGGCGACGACTACGTCTCGACCGAACACCTCCTGCTCGGCATCGCCGAGGTCGGGGGCGAGGGCCAGGCGCTGCTGGAGCGCCACGCCGCGGGCCGGGAAGCCATCCTCCAGGCACTCCAGAGCGTCCGCGGCGGCCAGCGCGTCACTTCGCAGAACCCCGAGAGCACGTATGCGGCGCTGGAGAAGTACGGCCGCGACCTGACCGTCGAAGCACGCGCCGGGAAGCTCGATCCGGTGATCGGGCGGGATGAGGAGATCCGCCGGGTGATCCAGGTCCTGTCACGGCGGACCAAGAACAATCCAGTCCTCATCGGCGAGCCGGGCGTCGGCAAGACGGCCATCGCGGAGGGGCTGGCCCAGCGCATCGTGCGCGGCGATGTGCCCGAGACGCTCAAGAGCAAACGCGTCGTCTCTCTCGACCTCGGCGCACTGATCGCCGGAGCCAAGTTCCGCGGGGAGTTCGAGGAGCGCCTGAAGGCCGTGCTCAAGGAGATCAAGGACGCCGAAGGCCAGGTCATCCTGTTCATCGACGAGCTTCACACGGTGGTCGGGGCAGGCGCGGCGGAGGGGGCCATGGACGCCTCCAACCTGCTCAAGCCGATGCTTGCTCGCGGCGAACTCCACACGATCGGTGCGACGACGCTCGACGAGTACCGCAAGCACATCGAGAAGGATGCGGCCCTGGAGCGGCGATTCCAGCCGGTGCTCGTCGACCAGCCCACTGTGGAGGAGACGATCAGCATCCTGCGCGGCCTGCGCGAGCGATACGAGGTCCATCACGGCGTCCGCATCACCGACTCCGCGCTCGTTGCGGCGGCGACGCTGTCCGATCGCTACATCACGGAGCGCTTCCTGCCGGACAAGGCGATCGACCTGGTCGACGAGGCGGCCTCGCGCCTGCGCATGCAGATCGATTCCATGCCGATCCAGCTCGACGAGCTCGAACGCCGCCGGATCCAGCTCGAGATCGAGCGCGAGGCGCTGAAGAAGGAGAAGGACGACGCCTCGAAGGCGCGCCTCCAGACGCTCGAGAAGGAGCACGCCGATATCGAGGAAGAGGCCGGCGCGATGAAGCAGCGCTGGGAGGCGGAGAAGGCGGCGATCGCGGCGATCCGGGCCACGAAGTCGGAGCTCGAGACACTCCAGACACGGATCGAACAAGCGGAGCGGGAGGCGGATCTCGGCAAGGCCGCCGAGCTCAAGTACGGCCGCCTGCCGGAATTGCATGCCCGACTCCGGGAGCAGGAGGCGACCCTGGCGACCCTCCAGGGCCCGGGCTCACTCCTCAAGGAGGAGGTCACGGCGGACGAGATCGCGGAGATCGTCGCGACGTGGACGGGCGTCCCGGTCAGTCGCCTCATGGAGGCCGAGACGGCCAAGCTCGTTCACATGGAGGAGCGCCTGCACGAGCGGGTCGTCGGCCAGGACGAGGCGATCCAGGCGGTGTCCGATGCGGTCCGTCGAGCACGGGCAGGCCTGAAGGACCCGCGGCGGCCGATCGGTTCGTTCCTGTTCCTCGGCCCGACCGGTGTCGGCAAGACGGAGCTGGCCAGAGCGCTCGCCGAGTTCCTGTTCGACGATGAGAGCGCGATGGTCCGCATCGACATGAGCGAGTACATGGAGAAGTTCGCCGTGTCGCGGCTGATCGGCGCCCCGCCCGGCTACGTCGGCTACGACGAGGGTGGCCAGCTGACCGAGGCGGTCCGCCGCCGACCCTACCAGGTCGTACTGCTCGACGAGATCGAGAAGGCCCACCCGGACATCTTCAACGTCCTGCTCCAGGTCCTCGACGATGGCCGCCTGACGGACAGCCAGGGCCGGACCGTGAACTTCAAGAACACGGTCATCATCATGACCAGCAACATCGGCGGCGCGGCCATCGCCGCGGGGGCGGCACGCTCCGGCGACGCCGCTCACGAGACGATGAAGGGCGAGGTGATCGACGCACTGCGGGCCCACTTCCGGCCGGAGTTCCTCAACCGCGTCGATGAGGTCATCGTCTTCCACGCGTTGACGGATGCAGACCTGGCCCAGATCGTCGGACTCCTGGTCACGGACCTCTCAGCCCGACTCGCGGCACAGGACATCGTCCTGGAGCTGACGCCAACTGCCCGAGCACTGATCGTGCGCGACGGGACCGATCCGGCCTACGGCGCGCGGCCGCTCAAGCGGACCATCCAGCGGCTCGTCGAAAATCCGCTGGCGCGGGCACTCGTCTCAGGCGAGTTCAAGCCGGGCGAACGCGTCACCGCAGATGCCGATGTCGGGTCCGGGACGCTCATCTTCTCGACCGAGTCGGCCACGATCGTCTCGGAGGGCGAGTCGCGCCGGGATGTGCGCTCCCGCCCGCGTGGCAGCGAATCCGCGCGAGCCGGCGAGCCGCCACTGCCCGACGGCGGCCTGGTCAACTAGTTGTGATCCCCTGGATGCGTGGTTGCCGCCTCACCGAAGTGTCCCCCAGGCTCACCGAGGGCTCCCGATCCTCCCATAACCGCATCCCCAGACTGTTAGCCGTCGGTTTCGGACTCGCCGCGTCGGATTCGGCCTCGCTGCG
>JANONZ010000426.1:0-2132 GCA_031421095.1 Thermomicrobiales bacterium | reverse complement strand
ACGAAGAGCGCCATTCCCGGCAGCTGATCGCCGCGCTAGACTCCGGGGACGGGCGAGTGGCGGAATGGCAGACGCGCCGGCCTTAGGAGCCGGTGCCGCGTGAGCGGCGTGGAGGTTCGACCCCTCTCTCGCCTACCAGTACTGGTGAGTACCGGCGGCATTCGGCGTGCGCCCATCGCCGCGGACCTGAGCCTCCAAGCTCCCGACTGGCCCGGCCGTTCTCCCCGGGAACGCTTTTCGTACGAGTTCCTCGTGGTGCATCGCCCAGACTGCCCCAGATCGCAGTCTCGCGATTGGACCGGGAGACGTTCATCGCAAATCCGTTCCGTGGCGGAACATCAGCCCGGAGCCGGACCCGGACCGGCGCTCCGCCGCGGACCCGAGCCGCGGATCTCCGCCGCGAACCTGAGCCGCCGTAGGGAGCCGCCCGGAGCCGCCCTCCGCCCTATACTCTCCGGGCGATGCAGACCACCAACACCCCCGGTCCCAAGTCCACCGTCCTCCTCGAGATCGAGCTCCCGCCGGAACGCATGAGCCGGGCCGTCGACGAGGCCGTCCGCCACGTCTCGCGCCGGACGCGTGTGCCGGGGTTCCGCCCGGGCAAAGCCCCGCGGCAGGTGCTGGAGCGCCATCTCGGTCCGGGCGTGGTGTTCGACGAGGCTGTCGACCACCTTGTCCAGGACGCCTATCGGGAGGCGCTCGCCGAGCAGGACATCCTTCCGCTGACGAACCCCGATGTCGAAGTCATCCAGGCCGAAGAGGGCAAGTCGTTCATCTTCAAGGCGACCGTCCAGGTCAGGCCGGCGATCGTCCTCGGCGACTACCAGAACTTCAACTTCAGGCCTGACATCGACACCATCGATGACGGGCGCGTCGACCATGTCCTCGGGGAGCTGCGCGACCAGAATGCCGCGTTGGCCGCCATCGAGGATCGCGGTGCCAGAGACGGCGATTACGCGGTCATCTCGTTCGTCGGGACCCGCGACGGTGAACCGTTCGAAGGCGGGACCTCGGAGCGGATGCCGCTCATCCTTGGCCAGGAGCGGCTCATCCCGGGCTTTGAGGCGAACCTCGTGGGCCTCAAGGTGGGGGAGTCGACAGCGTTCGACATCGCCTTTCCCGAGGATTACCCGGAGACGACTCTGGCCGGCCAGACCGCCCACTTCGCGGTCGAGATCCGGGAGCTCCGGGAGAAGGTCCAGCCTGATCTGGATGAGGAGTTCATCAAGACCCTCGGCGACTTCGCCGACCTCGACGCGTTGCGGGCCGACATCCGTCGTCGGCTTGAGCGCAACGCCCTCGATCGGTCGCGCCATGACTTCGCCGACAGGATCATCGAGTACACCGTGGCGAACGCCACCCTGGAGCTGCCGGACATCCTGGTCGACCAGGAAGTCGAAGTCATGCATGACGAGTTCCGTGGCTCGCTGGCCCGCCAGGGCATCACGGCGGAGGCGTATCTCAAGGCCGTCGAGAAGACCGACGGCGAAATGCATGCCGAATTCCGGCCGGGCGCCGAGAAGCGAGTGCGGACCTTGCTCGTCCTGTCCGCCGTGGCGGACGCCGAGAAGATCATCGTGCCGGACGTCGACGTCGATGCGGAGGTCGAGCGCGGGCGCGAGCGCTACGCGAGTGATCAGCGACTCACCGAGTATTTCGACTCCGAGCGTGGACGCGCGTATATCCGCAGCACGCTCCGTCGCAGCCGGGTCGTGGAGACCCTCATCGATGCATGGCTGACGGCCCATCCGGAGCATCCGGCCATGCCCCACATCGAGGATGCGCCAGCTTCCTCCGTGGAGCGTGCCAACGCGAGCGCCCATGCCCCCATCGGTGCGCCCGATCCAGGATCCGGCCTTGTGGATCTTCCAACCCGCGCCGGTTGAAGGCCGAACCAACGACAGCTGAACCAGGGAGTCCAAAGATGCTCGTGCCCATGGTCATCGAATCCTCCAGCCGGGGGGAGCGCGCCTATGACATCTACTCGCGCTTGTTGCGGGAACGGATCATCTTCCTGGGCGACGCGATCGAGGACCACCTGGCCAACCTTGTCATCGCGCAGCTCCTCTTCCTGGAGTCCGAGGACCCGCAAAAGGACATCAGCCTGTACATCAACTCGCCAGGTGGGCAGG
>JANONZ010000425.1:0-2348 GCA_031421095.1 Thermomicrobiales bacterium | reverse complement strand
CCGGATCACCCGCCGAACGCCAATGACAGTGCGCCGCCCACGATGAGGACGGATGCCGCCACCCGCCGCGTAGCCTCGCCTCGATCGGCGGCCTCGCCCATCCGGACGGAGCCCCAGGCGGCCGCGAAGACCGTCGCCGATTCGCGCAGCGGTGCGACCCCGGAGAGCGGCGCGACGCTGAGCGCGATGAGGATGCACAGGTATGCGACGAGGGTCAGCCAGCCACCCACCGCGGCCCCCCTGGCGGCCTGCGGACCGTCGCGCGTCAGATCGCCGCCAGCCACCAGGGCGACCCACACGACGAGGATGACGGAGCACGTGGCCCACAGGATCGCGGCGTACTGGATCGGGTCGATGAGGCGCGTCCCGACCCGATCGATGGCCGTGTACGTCGCGATCATGACTCCCGCCGCGAGCGCGAACAGGATGGCGCTGTCCCTCGCGGCCCGGCGCACGCCCGCTCCCCCGCCGCGGGCCAGCGCGAGTACCCGCCACGGCCGCTGGAGCATGAGGAAACCGACGAGCAGGGCGACGATACCCAGGGAGCCGGCCACGCCCAGTCGCTCCCCGAACAACCCAACGCCGATGGCGACCGCCAGGAGCGGCGCGGTCCCGCGCGCCAGCGGGTACACCACCGACAGGTCGCCGCGTCGGTAGGCGGCGGCGAGCAGGATGAAGTAGGCCGCCTCGATGACGCCCGAAACAAGGCCGAGCACGACCCCCTCTGGCGCCAGTGCCGCCCGACCGCCGAGCCACCAGGCGAGGAACCCTGTCGGCACGATCCCGACGGACGCCGCGAGCATCCCGATCGTCGCCGCTCTGAGCGGATCGCCGGCCCTCTTGAGTCGGACGTTCCAGGCGAGGTGGAGGACGGCGGAGAACGCCACCAGGCCGACGATGAAGGGAGTCACGCCCCGACGTTACCTGCCGATGTCGCGCCGCGTGAGACCGATGGCGCAGATAGCCAGCCCGCCGAGGGCCATCACCGCCGCGATGGCGATCCCGACCGGATCGAAGATCCCGGCCATCGGTTGACCAAGGTGCTTGTAGATCGACAGCCGGAGGACAGCGTCGGGAAGTCTGAGCGCCGCGCCCAGAGTGTCGAGGAGGAAGGTCGCGATGACAAGGAAGGCCGTCACGCCGGCTGCGAGCGAGGTCCGGACGACACCACCAACCGCAAGCCCGATGCCCGCAAGACCGGCCGCCGCAAGCCCCAGCACGCCGATCCCCGCGACGGGTGCAACCAGATCGCCGGCCTGCGTCGCGACCGCGATCCCGATGAACACGGCGACGACGAGGGTCATCAGCCCGATCCCGGCCAGCGCGCCGAGGCTGCTCCGTACCGCCCAGCTCATGCGCGAACGCGGCGTCGATAGCACGACGTCCAGCCGGCGGCGGCCCTCGTCGCTGGCCCAGCCGGCCAGGAAGGACGCGCCGGCCAGCCCGAAGATGAACGAGCCGAAGCCGAAGAACGTCAGCTGCAACACCGCCGACGGCTGACTGATATCGAGCCCGGGGTAGATCGTCTTGATGATCGCGGTGATCTGCGGCAGCGACCCGAGGCTCGCCGCGAAGGCTTTCGCAGAGGCGACGATGACCATCCCGTAGAGGCCGATCCCGAGGCCCCAGCCAATCGCGACGCCGGCCCGATCCGCCAGCTGTCGGGTGAACGGCCCCGCGATGCCGGCCGGTAGCGATGGGACGCGGAGCCAGCCGACGTTGGCGACGCTCCCGAGGTCACGCCGGCCGAACGCAACGACGCCGATGGCCAGCAACAAGGCGTCGACGCCGGCCAGGAATACGACCGGCCCCCAATCGGCGACGCCCGCGATGGGTCGATGGCCGGCGGTCCAGGTGAAGAAGGACAGCGGCTTGAGGGCGTCGATGACCGGCGACAGCGTCGAGTAGCCGTAGATGAGGTAGCTCGCGAACAGCGCGATGAGCCCGAAGGCCAGCGCCCGGGTACGACCCAGGTGCGGCGCGGTCGCGAACGCCACGCCGCCCGCGGCCAGCATCATCAGGCCGTACAGGAGGACCTGGCCGAGGGCGGCGGAGATGGAGATCTCGTCCCCGGGCAGCGACCCGAAGACCTGGCCGACGCCCCACAGGCTGACGCCGAGGATGAGCATCGCGACGGTCATAGCGGTCAAGTGGCCGGCCAGCTTCTCCAGGGCGATCGTCCGGCGGCTCTGCGGCGTGGAGGCCAGGAGATCGAGACTGCCGCGGGCGGCCTCGCCGGCCAGCGTCCCGGACAGGGCGAGGACGGGCCACAGCCCCAGGAGGACCGGCAGCGTGTTGCCGACGCGCCACGACAGGAAGCCGCCCAGAGTCTCCAGGTTGATCGGCTC
>JANONZ010000424.1:0-3673 GCA_031421095.1 Thermomicrobiales bacterium | reverse complement strand
ATTCGAGCACGGGACGCGCACGAACGGGCCGGCTCGCGAGGCCACCATCGCCGTTGTGGGCCGCGTACCCCCGGGACTATCGGTGGTAGCGATATCGAGGGGAGGACGGAAGCGGCGCGGCAGCGCCGACCCGATGGTCAGACCGTGGGCGCCAGCGTCATCTCCGGGGTGCCGGCCGGAGCCCCGACCGCCAGCCATCGACCGATCGACTCGCGCGAGAAGAGCTGGTCCACGACCATCGCCGACGCGCCGATGACCCCTGCCAGGGCGCCCAGCGACGAGCGCTGGATGAGGAGGTCGCGGGTCGCGAGCGGCAGTGACCGGCGGTAGACCGTCTCGCGGATGGCGGCCAGGAGCAGTTCCGGCGAGTTGGCGACGCCGCCGCCGATGACGATGAGCGATGGGTTGAAGAAGTTGACGACGCTCGCAAGCATCGTGCCGATGCGGTGCCCGGTCGCCTGGAGCAGCGCGACCGAGAACGGGTCGCCGAACGACGCCGCGCGCGCGACGTCCTCCGCGCTGATCGTGGCGTGCCGATCGAAGGCGGTGCGCAGACGCGCACTCCGTCCCTCGATGGCCGCAGCCTCCCCAGCCCGTCCGATCGCCGCGCCCCCTGCGAGCGCCTCCAGGCAGCCGAAGTTGCCGCATCGACAGATCACGGTCCGGTCGTCCGTGACGCCGATGTGCCCGACGTCACCAGCACTCCCCTGCGCGCCGCGATGGATCCGGCCGCCCGAGATGATGCCGGCGCCGACCCCGGTCCCGATCTTGATCACCACCACATTCTCGTGCCCGACCGCGACGCCCGACCGCCACTCCCCGAGGGCCAGGACGTTGACGTCGTTGTCGACCCATACCGGAGCGCCGTAGCGGGCCGCGAATCGATCGCGGATCGGGTAGCCGTCCCAGCCAGGCATGATCGGCGGCGAGATCGGCCGGCCGGTCTGGAACTCCACGGGCCCAGGAACCCCGATGCCGATGCCCCATAGCTGCCCCGGGATGCCCTCTGTCGTGCGCAGCAGCGCCTCAAACAGCACGTCGACGCGATCGAGACTGTGCTCTGGCCCCGCCTCGATCTGGGCAGGCTCGTCGTGGTGGCCAAGGATCCGGCCGTCGAGCGTGGTCACGGCGACATCGATGCTGGTCGCCCCGAGATCAGCCACGAGGACGTGCCCGGCGTCGGCGCGGAACGTCAGCTGGCGTGGTGGCCGCCCGCCCGTGCTCGGGCCGACGCGCCCCTCCGTGATCAGACCCCGGTCCATCAGCTCGCCGACACGTTGGGCGACGATCGCCCGGCCAAGGCCAGTGTGAGCGACGAGTTCCGGTCGGGCGCTGGCCTGGCCCAGGCGGATCGCGTCGAGGACAGCAACCAGGGCGTCAAGTGCTTCGTCCGGGAGCGGCCCGGGGGCTCGGGGATCCATCGGAGGATGATACTCTCCGCCCGTTCGCTCGCCGGCCGACTTTTGCACTTGACATGACAAAGTACGATGGGGTGGAACGGAGCCCCATCGGTCCCTTGGTGCGCACGCTCGCTTGACCGACTTGACACCGTCCCGCTACGATGCCGACCGGTCATCTAGACCGTCTAGACAGGTGCCCGCCATACCGATGACCCGGATCGCTGATATCGGAGCCGCCGTCATCGGCACGGGCTTCATCGGGACCGTCCACGTCGAGGCGTTGCGGCGCATCGGTGTGCAGGTCCGCGGGGTCCTCGGCAGTTCCCCGGAACGTGGTGCGATCCGCGCCGAGGCCCTGGGCGTCGCCCGCGCCTACGCGAGCCTGGACGACCTCCTTGCCGACGACAGCGTGAACGTGGTCCACGTCACCTCGCCCAACGACCGCCATGTCAGCCAGACCCGGGAGATCCTCCGGGCAGGCCGCCACGTCGTGTGCGAGAAGCCACTTGCGATGACCGCTGCCGAGTCAGCCGAGCTCGTGGCGCTTGCGGCGGAGACCGGCCTCGTCAACGCGACCAATTTCAACATCCGCTTCTACCCGCTCAATCAACATGCCCGCGACACGGTCACGACCGGGTCGCTGGGCGATGTGCGGCTGGTCACCGGTCGCTATTTCCAGGACTGGTTACTCCTCGCCAGTGACTGGAACTGGCGCCTCGAGCCGGACCGCGGCGGTGCGCTGCGTGCGGTCGGCGATATCGGTTCGCACTGGCTGGACCTGATGACCTTCGTCACCGGGCGGCGCGTGACCGCCGTGATGGCCGATCTCGCGACCTTCATCGATACGCGCCTGGAACCGACCGGACCGGTCGAGACGTTCAGCACGGAGCGGGCGACCGACACGGTCCATCGGCGCATCGCGACCGAAGATACGGCGACCATCCTGCTTCGCTTCGAGGGCGGCGCCCGCGGCGTCGTGGCCATCAGCCAGATCAGTCCGGGCCGCAAGAATTCGCTCCAGTACGAGATCGATGGTTCCGACGGCGCCCTCGCCTGGGACTCCGAGCAGCCCGACCAGCTGTGGTTCGGCCATCGCGAGCGAGCCAACGAGATCCTGCTCAAGGACCCGGCTCTCATGTCCGAGCGCGGGCGAGCCGCTGCGGCCCTGCCGGGCGGACATGTCGAGGGCTTCTTCGACACGTTCGCAGCCCACTTCCGGACCGTCTACGCGGACGTCGTGGCCGGAGCCCGAAGCTCCGACCCGCACTACCCGACCTTCGCCGACGGCCACGACGAGATGCTCGTCGGCGACGCCATCGCCCGGAGCACCCGCGAGGGCCGCTGGGTGGACGTCGACCGGTCGGCGCCCGCGCCCACGCCCCTGGTCGATCAGTCCGTCACGTCGGAGGCATCCCGATGAAACTTGGCCTGTTGACCGCTCCGTTCGCCGAGACCGCGCTCATGGACGTGGTCGACTGGACCGCTGCCAACGGCTTCGAGAGCATCGAGATCGCCTGCTGGCCACGCTCCAGCGGCGCCACCCGCCGCTATGCCGGCACGTCGCACATCGATGTCGCGAACCTCTCTGCCGGCGAGGCCCAGGAGCTCCGGGCGCAGATCGAGGCGGCCGGTCTGCACATCTCCGGCCTCGGCTACTACCCGAACCCGCTCCATCCCGACCCGGCCCATCGCGCCGAGGTCATCGGCCATCTCAGGCACGTCATCACGGCCGCCGAGAAGATGGACGTGCCGCTGGTCAACACGTTCATGGGCGCCGACGGCAGCAGGCACCAGGACGCGAACTGGGACGAGGCGCTCAAGGTCTGGCCGGACGTCGTCGCCTTCGCCCAGGACCACGGGCGAAAGCTGACGCTTGAGAACTGCCCGATGCTGTTCTCGTACGACGAGTGGCCGGGCGGCAACAACCTGGCCACCACTCCACGCATCTGGCGGCGCATCCTGGAGCAGTGGGCCGGCACGATCGGGCTCAACTTCGACCCGTCGCACCTGATCCTCCAGATGATCGACATCCCGCGCTTCATCCGCGAGTTCGGGCCGCACATCTACCATGTGCAGGCCAAGGACCTGATGATCGACCGCGAAGGCCTGTACGAGCGCGGCATCTTCTCCCAGGGCATGGGCTGGCAGGTCCCGCGCCTGCCGGGTCTCGGCGAGGTCGAGTGGGCGCCATTGTTCGCCGCCCTGTGGCGCGCCGGCTTCGATGGCGACGTGATCATCGAACACGAAGATCGCGACTTCGAGAAGACCGACGA
>JANONZ010000423.1:0-1704 GCA_031421095.1 Thermomicrobiales bacterium | reverse complement strand
CACTTTGGGGGTCACGAGCTGGCTAGCGACGCGCTGACCGTAGCGCGAAGACCAGGAAGATCGTCTCGAACGACACCGGCGAGGACCTCGACATCGACATCGTCGTGGTCATGGGCGATGACCTCGCGCATGCCTTTGACGCTCCTCCAGTTGACGTCGGGCATCGTTGTCAGGGTCTCCGGCGTCAGTCGCTTGGCAACCTCGCCGATCTCCTCGATCCTCTTGGCGATGGCGTCGACCGCCATGTCGTCGGTCGGCCAGTCGGCTCCCACTCGCGACACGTAGACGTCGATGGCCTGGACGCATTCGATGATTCGCTCGAGCGCATCCTTATCGCGCGGCGTCATAGAGCACCACCCCATCGCGGCTGATTCGTTGCGCAAGTGACGAACGGCGTACGGGAGCCGTCAAGAGATCGACATCTCGGCCGAAGAGCAGCTCCACGTCCGCCATGAGGCGGATGCGTTCATCGAGGCCGAGATGGTGCCCGGGCACTGGTTCGACGAGCAGGTCAATGTCCGAATCTGGACGGAAGTCCGCTCGCGTCGCGGAGCCGAACGCAAGGATCCGGCGCAAGCCGTACTCGCGGGCGAGCGTCCGTAGACGCCGGGCACTGGGGGTCGCGATGGCCTCGTTCAAGCGCCCGAGCGAACGCGCCTCGAAGTCCCCGTGCCGGGTTCTGTCAGGGAAGGTCAGATCGACCGTGCCGGCCAGGACGCGCATCCCTGCGGCCCGCCGGCGCGGCGCGAGGTCGCTGAGGAGCTGCGCCCGCAAGTCCTCCTTGCGCACGAACTCGACGTTGGTGTCAGCCGCCAGATGTCGCAGTGTTGCCACTGTCTCGCGCATGCGACCCTCCGCTGCCGGCTCCGAGAAGCGACGGAACACGACCAGCGATCCCTGGTCATCTGTGCCCGCAAACTCTACGGCCTCGTTGCCACGCGCCAGAGCTGCGAGCGTCACATCTGTTGCCAGGAAGGCGACGGCCAAGCGAACCGCTTCCTGGGCGCGGGGCGAGACGACGCGGGTATGGCGACGTTCCGAAGAGTCCGCCAGGCCATCGGCGACGAGGATGTCGAGCGCCTTCTCCGCGCCGGTGTAGGAGATCTCGAGCGCGTCGGCCACCTCGGACGTGCGCATGCCGCCCGCGCGCTGTGACAAGAGCAGCAGGGCGCGGAGCGCGTTGTCGGAAGCGATCAGTCGGGACATGAACAGAGTATCACTCTCATAGAGTGATACGTCAACTCAGAACCTGCAGCGTCTGACTGCCGGCTCAGGGCGCCTTCGGGTCCACGTAGCGGCAGCGCGGCCGGATCGGGCACGCCCCGCACACCGGCCGCCGGGCGTGGCACAGCTTGCGGCCGTGCTGGATCAGGTTGACGTGGGCCTCGTACATCTCATCCGGGTCGGCGTTGGGGCCGCGGAACCACGCGACCCCGCGCCGCGCTCCGGATATCGACCCCTCTCGGGTCCATGGCCCGGCGGAGGTCATCCGGCGGCAGGTCGGCCAGCTGAGCCGCGTCGCCGAGACGGGCGAGCTTGCGAAGCGCCCGCGCCCAGCTGAGATGCTCGAGCGATCCCGCGCTGGCCAGGCCGACCCTGCCCGGGCCCCTGGCAGCCGTCGACGCCGCGTAGGCGGCCGCCCACAGGAGGAGCTCCAGGGAATCGTCGTCGTCCGGCTCGACTGACAGCGCCCCGCAGACGATG
>JANONZ010000422.1:0-9098 GCA_031421095.1 Thermomicrobiales bacterium | reverse complement strand
GAGGTCCGGCACAGGACGTACGCGAAGCGGTCCTCGCGGGCCAGCAGCGGCGCGATGGCCTCGCCGCCGAGCTACGGGCTCACCGTCACCGCATCCGCCCCGAGCCGATCGAACAGGGCGATCGCCTGGTGGGCGGCCGTCGTCCCGATGTCGCCGCGCTTGGCGTCGACGATGACCGGGAGGCCGACCGGGATCCGCCGACGGATCCGCTCGAGGGCGGCCATGCCGTCCGCACCGAATGACTCGAAGAACGCAAGGTTTGGCTTGACCGCGGCGGCGTACGGACCGGCCGCCTCCACGATCAGCAGCGCGAACGCTTCGATGCCTGCGAGGTCTGGCGAGAACCCGTCTGGTAGCGCGGCGGGATCGGGATCCAGGCCGAGACACAGAACGCTGCCGACGGCCGCGGAGCGCGCCGCCAAACGGTCGAGATAGGCGCTGGTCACGGAGCCACGGACCCACCGTCGCTTGGCGCTCCGCCGCCGGACGACGTGGGGATCTGGGCAGGCAGCTCGTTGGCGGGCACGAACCAACCGGGTCGCGATCCGCCATCGAGGCCGGACAGCTCGGTCAGCGCAACGGTCTTCCCGACGGTCCAGTTCGGGGCGGTGCCGTCGAGCATCACGCGTTGGAGGTCGACGATCTGGCCCTCGATGTGGAGAAACGCGATGGAGTCCCCCGTCGGCGACCAGACGGGTGCCCACGACGATCCATCGTTCGTGACCCGAAGCAGCTCCCGGCCACGCGACGCATCCAGGATCACGATGTCGTTCCCGAAACTGCTCGTCCTGGTCGCGGCCAGGTACCGACCGTCGGGCGAGAATGCAGGCTCGAGGTAGCCGGGCCCGGTCAGCGGGGCGGAGCGGCCCGAGCGGACATCCCATCGAAAGATGATCGGCGCGCCGCGCGCACCCTCGCGCCCATTGCGGACGTACAGAAGGAACTGCCCGTCCGGACGCCAGACCGGATCCTGATGGCCCAGCGGCGAGTTCTCCGATAGGTCCGGGACGCTTCGCTTCTTGGTCGCCAGGTCGTAGAACTGCAGGACGACATCGCTCTTGGCGGGATCGGGACCGTCCGACACGAGGGCCAGGGTCGTGCCGTTGGGTGCGACGACTGGCTGGCGGATCCAGGAGAACCAGGTCTTGGCGCCCTTGCTGATCCTCCCGCTCAGAACGGGTTCGACCTCGCCGCTGCCATCGGCCTTGACCCTCACGACGGACGGGATGGTCATGTCATACCGGCTGTCGCGGCCCTGCGACGGCCAGATACCGACCTCATCGATCGTCCGGACGAAGTAGACGTAGGTGCCGTCCGGCGACCATGACGGCATCGAGTCGTGGCTGCCGCTCGTCAGCTGGCGGGGATTCTTCCCGGTCTGCACCCAGATGTTGCCGGCCTTGGCGTAGACGAAGGACCCGGGGAAGGTGATATCGGGGACGAGGACGACGTCCGGCGGTGTCGCGGTCCGTGTCGCCCCGCCGCCGTTGGAACCCGAGCCGACTCCAGCGCCGCCTCCATTCGCACCGCCGACGAACGGCGCCTTGCCATCGAGGAGACTGAGCGTGATGAGCGCGATGATGAGCAGCCCCACGATCGACAGGATAGGCGCGATCCACGACCCGACCGGTCCGACCCCATACGGGTCCCCGACCCGCGGACGCGGAGCGTTGGAGCGAGTCACGCGACGCCCCCGGGCACGATCGGCGCTCCGGGCACGATCGGCGCTCCGGCCCGGCCGGCAAGGATGACGGCGGCCTGGGGGTGGCTGCCCGAGGTCGCCACGTCGCGGATGTCCAGTTGCAGGGACTCGAAGCCCCCGAACGTGCGGCTGGTCAGGCGCGCCACGACGTCAAGCCGATCACCTTCGCGCACGACCGCGGCGATGTCCGCCCGTCCAAAGGCGATCCCGTCGAGAACGTCCCGATCACGGCGAAGGGTCAGCTGGCTATGGCCACCGGTGGCGGCACGAACACGGGTCACGGTCAGGCCAAGAACGGCGACCAGCGGGTTCGGGTTCCCCGGACCGTAGGGTGCAAGGCCGGTCAGCTCACGAAACAGGGCGTAGTCCACATCGCGCGCCGGCAGGGCCAGGTCGATGGCGACCGGGACCCGCGGGTCGGCCGGCGCCGTCTCCGCTGCGAGGGCGAGGAACCGCTCGCGGAAGGCGTCCCAGCGCTCGGCCGGCAGCTCGAATCCCGCCGCCCCGGCGTGACCACCATGGCGGGTGAATAGATCGGCGCAGCGCTCCAGCGTCGCCCCAAGGTCCATGGAGCCATCGCTCCGACACGAGGCACGGACGATGGCGCCGAGGTCCGCCCCGACGACGGCCGGCCGGCCGCGCTCCTCCACCAGGCGTGCCGCGACCAAACCGACGATACCGACGCCCCACGGACCGCGGACGACGGCCGCAGCATCGGCCGGCTCGCCGTCCATGGCGATCCGCGCTTCGGCGACGGCAGCCTTCATCAGATCTCGCCGGGCGAGATTTGCGGCCTCGAGGACATCGGCGTGCACGCCGGCCTCTGTAGCGTCCTCGGCAAGCAGCAGGCGGGCCGCCTCCAGTGCCTCCCCTACCCGGCCCGCAGCATTCAGCCGCGGCGCGATCGCGAATGAGACGGTCTCGAGATCGACCGCGCCAGGCGCGACACGGGCTCGGTCCAGCAACGCAGCGATCCCTGGGCGCGGTGCCCGCCGGAGCCGTTCGAGGCCCAGCCGAGCGATGGCGCGGTTCTCACCGACGACTGGGGCGATATCGGCCACGGATCCGATGGTCGCGAGGTCCGCCAACTCCAGGGCTGCCAGCGGGCCACCGGGCTCATCGGCGAGGATGAGCTGCGCGACCTTGAAAGCAACGCCGCTCCCGGCCAGGCGGCGGTCGGGATAGATCGAGTCGGCACGCTGCGGATTGACCACCGCCAGGGCGGGAGGCAACACCGGCGGGACCCGATGGTGGTCCGTGACGATGACATCCAGGCCGCGGGCGTTCGCGGCGGCGATCTCCGTCCCGCTGGTCGAGCCGCAATCGACCGTGATGATGACCGTCGCGCCAGCGGCGATGGCCGTGTCGATGGCGGCCAGGGAGAGGCCGTGGCCCTCCTCGAGTCGGCTGGGGACGTAGGGGTCGACGGCAACGCCTAATCGGCGCAAGGCGAGGGTCATGATGGTCAATCCGGTCAGCCCATCCGCATCAAAGTCGCCGAAGACGAGGATCCGCTCCGAACGCTCCCGCGCCAGCCGGACTCTGGCCAGGACCACACTGGCGTCGGGCAGGAGTGCCGGGTCGTGCAGACCGTCGAGCGGATCGGCGAACCACGCAGACACGTCCGCGGGGGTGACGGCCCCGCGGGAAGCCAGGATCGCGGCCATCCGCGGCGAGATGCCATGGCCGAGCGCGGCCGCCGCCACAGGCGCAGTGGGCGTCAGAACGGACGGAAAGGTCCAGCGGAAACGGGGTTCAACCACCTCGTCAGGATGACATGCGCGGCTGCTCCGCGGGTTTATCGGCCGCGGCCGTCCGCCCGCTCAGGATGCCGAGCGCCGGACCCGCTGGGCGCGCGCCGGGGCCAGACGGCCATGTCGGCGGTCGTCTCGGAGATGCCAGTCCACCAGCAGGGGAGCGGCGACGAAGATCGACGAGTAGGTCCCCGACACGATCCCGATGAGCAGGGCGAGAACGAAGTCGCCGATGGCCGCCCCGCCGAACAGGAGCAGTGCGAGCAGCGTCAGGACGACCGTCAGGCTGGTCATGATGGAGCGGCCGAACGTCTGCAGGATGGAATGGTTGACGATCTGGTCGAATGGCTCGCCCGCGTGGCGCGCCTTGTTCTCCCGGACCCGGTCGAACACCACGATCGTGTCGTGCACGCTGAAACCGATGATGGTCAGCATCGCCGTGACGAACAAGGCGTCGATCTCGACGTGGAAGAACGTGCCCAGGATGGCGAATATGCCCAGGACCACGATGACGTCATGGAGTAGTGCGACCAGGGCGGTGAGGCCGAACTTGACGTCGCGGAAGCGATACGTGATCCAGAGCACGATCCCGATCGAGCCGACGAGGATCAGGACCAGTGCCTGACTGACGAGGTCCGAGCTGACGACGGCCCCGATCGTGGTCAGAGTGCGCTGCTCCGCGATGGGTCCCAGCCTGGCCTCCAGGGCGACCGCCACCTCGCCGAGCTTGCCCTCCGTCGGGAGCATGGTGTTGCCACCGGTGTCGACGATCGGCGAGGCCGACGGCGACGCTCCGGACGAAGCCGAAGGGCCGGCGCTCGGGCTCGCTGCAGCGCTGGCACCAGCCCCTGGCGACGCGCCGGCTGGCGGCAAGGTGGCGACCGGCGCCGCCGACGGCTGCGGCGGCAGCTCCAGGGTGACCGTCTTGATCTCGATGAACCCGGAGCTGGTGGAAAGTGCGACCGCATCGAGACCCTGCGCGGCGAAGACGGCCTTCACCTGGTCGGGCGTCACCGAGGGCTCCTGGAACCTGATCTCCCATTTGGTCCCGCCGGTGTAGTCGATCGTGAACTGCAAGCCCGCGTTGGAGACGGGGGTCAGCACGATGAAGAAGAGACCCGGGATGGTCAGGACCAGTGAGAGGAGATAGAACCAGCGCCGCTTCCCGATGACGTCAAACACGACCGCGCGCCTCACGACGAGCGGAGGGCCGGACAGCGCCGAGCGCTATGAACTCGTCGTCCCGCAGGCCGTAGTAGCGGGGCTTGCGTGCCCACTCCTGGCGGACGACCCAGCGCAGGATCGTGCGGGTCACGACGATCGCGCTGAACATGGAGATGAGGACGCCGATGATCAGGACAAGCGCGAAGCCGCGGATGACCGACGAGCCGAACGCGTACAGGATCGTGGCGGTGATCAGGCTTGACACGTTCGAGTCGAGGATGGAGTTCCAGGCCCGGCTGAAGCCCGCCTCGACAGCCGCGGGCAGGGACTTGCCGATGCGCAGCTCCTCCTTCATTCGCTCGAAGATGAGGATATTGGCGTCGACGGCCATGCCGACCGAGAGCACGAAGCCGGCGATCCCGGCCAGAGTCAGGGTCACCGGCACCAGCCGGAAGATGGCGTACATCACGAGCGCGTAGTAGACCAGTGCGAAGTTCGCAACTAGACCGGTCAGCCGGTAGTAGATGAGCATGAACAGGATCACCAGCGAGACCCCGATGAAGCCCGCGATGAGGCTCTGGGACAGGAACTGGCTGCCGAGCGTCGCGCTGATCTGTTCACTCGCGAGTTCCGCGATCGGGAACGGCAGGGACCCGAACTTCAGGACGGTCACGAGGTTCTGCGCTTCCTTGACACCGAAGCCGGACAGACCACCGCCGGTGATCTGGACCTGACCGTTCGGGATGGAATTCTGGATGACCGGCGCGGAGATGACCCTCGAATCGAGCGTGATCGCGAAGTAGCTGCCGACGTTCCGGGCGGTGTAGTCGGCAAACAACTTCGCGCCGTCCGACTTGAGCACGAAGTCGACGGCCGGCCGGCTGTTCTGATCCTGGCCGACCGTGGCCGACTGGACCTGGTCGCCGGTGAACAGCGGAGGATACTGGGTGAGGTCGAGGACCTGGTCCTGCGTGGCCTGGGTGGAGCCAAGCGGGACGAAATCCAGGCGCCCCGTCTGGCCGACCAGACGACGGACGGACTCGGGATCCGTGACGCCCGGTAGCTCGACGACGATCCGGTCGTTGCCCTGGGTCGTCACGACCGGCTCGGAGACGCCCGTCTGGTTGACCCGGCGCTCGACGATGTCCTTGATGATCGCCATGTTCTCCGGCCCCGGCTTGATGCCCTCGACCGGCAAGGCTTGGTACTCGACACGCAGTCCACCGGAGAGGTCGAGACCGAGCTTGGTCTCGATCGGGCGCCAGTTGCCATCCGCGCTCTGGGAATCGGGCAGTGTCAGTCGCGGCACGAAATCCACGACCAAGGCGAAGATGCCGATTAGGAGAATGAGGATCGGTCCGGCTTTACGCATCGAGGCGGGATGTTACACGGAACGGGGATCGGCCGCCCCGCTCAGGACGCCACCCGTTCCACAGACGCTGCTCTGGGCGCGGTCGGCAACATCAAGCGACGCCGCCTGGGCGGACAGATTCGATGGCCGCCGACACGACGAAGACGACGACGGCCGTGATCTCGCCGGCCCCTGTGGACTGCGGGCCCGTCCTCACGGATCCATCGCGGTAGCCATAGGCCCGGCTTCCTGGTGGATCGAGCGACGCCCGAACTGGTTGGCTCCGTCCGCCGCGACCCACCGCCTCGGGCTTGCAGAACATGCAAGTCCCATCGCCGAGGTCGGCGTCCGCGCCTGATTCGTGCACCGCGCTTGCATCGGGCGCAAGATTCCGCTGGCGGAAGGCACCGCAAGGGCCAGAACGTGTTGCGCACTTGCGTGCGAAGCAAGGATCCGACTCCGGGTGATCAGCCGGCGACAGTGCTTGCATCGCTTGCAAGGGTTTGTCGACTTCTTGCATCAGCCGCAAGAAACGAGCGCGTGGCCACGCGAGCGCGAGCGTCAGGCCTCGCGGGCGCGCCCCTCACGACGGATCCCTCGATTCCCACCACTCCAGAGGACACTACGGGACCGCCTGCCGTGCCAAGCCTCAGGCTTCCAGTGTCGCCTTGATCCGTGCCGCCAGCGCCGGTCCGATGCTGGGCACCGCGGCGATCTGCTCGACCGGCGCATCGCGCACCCGCTTGATCGAACCGAAGACCTTCAGGAGCTCGCGCTTGCGTTTCGGCCCGACGCCGGGGAGGTCATCGAAGGCCGATCGAACGGTCCGCTTGTCCCGCAGCTTGCGGTGGTACGTGATCGCGAACCGATGAGCCTCGTCGCGCAAACGCTGGACGAGATAGAGCGCCGATGAGGTCGGAGGCAGGACGATCGGCTCGGGGTCGTCCGGCAGGAACAGTTCCTCGCGCTCCTTGGCCAGGCCGGCCAAAGGCAGATCGTGCAGGCCGAGCTCGTCGAGCACCGCCTTGGCGGCACTGACCTGGCCCTTGCCGCCATCGACGATGACGAGGTCCGGCATCGCCCAGCGCCGAGCCTCTTCCCCACCCTCTTCGCCGATTCGCACGTTCCGGAACCGACGACGCAGCACCTCCTGGTGACTGGCGAAATCGTTCGGGCCGCTGACCGTCTTGATCCGGAACCGTCGGTACTCGCCGGAGCGTGGCTTGCCGTCCTCGAAGACGACCATGCTCCCGACCGATTCGCTGCCCCCGAAGTTGCTGATGTCGTAGCACTCGATCCGCAGCGGCGGGCCGGGCAGGCCAAGCGCCTCGGCCAGCTCCTCCAGGGCGGCCAGGGTCTTGCCGTGGTCGGCCAACCAGCGCGCCTGCTCACGGGCCAGCGTCTCACCGGCGTTGCGGGCGGCCAGCGCCAACAGCTCCCGTTTCTCGCCGCGTCGCGGGACGCGCAGGTGGACAGGACCGCCACGGCGCCCAGCGAGGAAGGCCTCGATGACCGCGGTGTCGGACGGCATGGACGGCAGGTAGACCTCCCGCGGGATGGAGCCGGCCCGGGTGTAGTACTGCTCCAGGAAGCTGGTCAGGACCTCATCGTCGGTCGCCTCTCGCGCGGCGTCCAGCAGGAAGACGTCCCGCCCGATCAACTTGCCGTTGCGGATGACGAAGAGCTGCATGGCCGCCTGGTTGTCCTGCCGCGCCATCCCGACGAGATCGAGCTCGGTCTTCGCGAACGCCGCCATCTTCTGGCTCTCCATCGTCCGCTCGATGGCGCGGATCTTGTCGCGCAGGGCGGCGGCCCGCTCGTAGTCGGTTCGTTCGGCCGCTACGGTCATCTCCTGCTGGAGTGCCTTCACCAGGGTCTCCTGGCGACCCTCCAGAAACAGGATCACCTGCTCGATGTCCTTGCGGTAGGCGTCCCTGGCGATGGCCGTGATGCACGGACCCTGGCAGCGCTTGATATGGAAGAGAAGGCACGGCCGCTGGAGGGCCCGGACGCCGTCCTTGATGTCGATCGTGCAGGTGCGGAACGGGAACAGCCGGCGCACCAGGTTCATCGATTCGTCGACGCTCGACGCCGAAGCGTACGGCCCGAAGTAGCGACTCCCGTCACTGATCAGCTTGCGCGTCCGCTCGACCCGCGGGAAGTCGTCCGCCATCGTGACCTTGATGTACGGGTAGCTCTTGTCGTCCTTGAGGCGCACGTTGAAGCGCGGCCGATAGCGCTTGATGAGGTTCGCTTCGAGGAGCAGGGCCTCGGAGACG
Source organism: Thermomicrobiales bacterium (assembly GCA_031421095.1). Taxonomy (GTDB): domain Bacteria; phylum Chloroflexota; class Limnocylindria; order Limnocylindrales; family CSP1-4; genus SPCO01. Next base: position 848 of record JANONZ010000422.1, on the reverse strand, counting down.
GAGTCGGTCTGGGTGACCTCGACGTCGGCCACGCGGTCGATGACGCTCCGGATGCGATGGATCTCGCCGGCGGGCGTGGCCTTCTGCCAGTACGAGCGCACGCGGTTGCGCAGGCTCTGCGCCTTGCCGACGTAGACGACATCGCCACGCGCATCCTTCATGAGGTAGACGCCGGGCTTGTCGGGAAGCTTGGCGAGGGCGGATTCGAGTTCGGGGGTCACAGGCCGATGCTAGGGCAAGACGGCCGGAACGTGCTCCCGGCGACCTGCCGAAGGTCGGCGCGCGCCCGGCAGTCGACCACGGGATGAGCACCAGATGGCCCCGCGATGAGCGGGGCCGGCCAGACTCCGTCCGTGGACCTGCCCCCATCTGTCGCCGAACGCCTGGCCCGCCTCGCACCCGACCAGCGGGCGGCGGCGACCGCACCGCCCGGTCCGTCACTGTGCATCGCCCCGGCCGGATCCGGCAAGACGACGACGCTGGTCGCCCGGGCCGCGTGGCTGATCGCGACCGGCACGCCACCCGAGACGATCCGAGCGATCACCTTCAACAAGCGGGCAGCGGTCGAGATGACGGAGCGGCTCGACGCTGCCGTCGCGCCGCTGGGCGTCGCCCCGGGTACCGTCCGCGTCCGCACGTTCCACGCCCTGGGCCGCGAGATCCTGAGGGATGCGGGCGTGCCGGTCGAGCCGCTGGCCGATCGGGCAGCCGTCCTGCGCAAGGTCGCACCCTCGGCCGACGAGGCGTTGCTGCTTCGCCTCGATACGGTCATCTCGCGGCTCAAGGTGGAACTGCGGGTGACGGCCGCCGAGGTCGCTGCCGACCCCGAAGCCGGCCCGATGGCCAGA
>JANONZ010000421.1:0-3025 GCA_031421095.1 Thermomicrobiales bacterium | reverse complement strand
GCCGGGAGTGACCGACCGCCGGCTCGTGAGTCGAGCCAGGCGGCCAGGAACCCGGCGTCGAACGCGTCCCCCGCGCCGGTCGTGTCGGCGGCCGCGAGTCTGGCCGTGGCCACTTCGAATCGGACGGGCTCGGCATCAGTTCGGGCCAGGATCGTGGCGCCCTTGGGTCCGCGCTTCACGACGGCAACCTTGGCGTATGCCAGCAGCTCGGTCAGGGCGTGACCACCCAGCAGCGCCTCGGCTTCGGCTGCGGTCGCGAACAGGACGTCCGGGGCGATCCCGGCGATCAGGTCGCGTGCGGCTCGTCGGCCGCCCGCGAGCAGCGGCCCGATGGAGGCGAGGTCCAGGCTGACCGATGCGCCCGAAGCACGCGCGAGCTGGATGGCCCGCAGGCCCGAGTCGTGCAGGGGCACCCCCAGCAGCGAATAGACCGTCAGATGAAGCAGGTCCGCGTCGACGAACCAGGCCGCCTTGAGGTCGTTCGATCCCAGCTGCAGCGCCGCGCCCCGGTCCGTCACGAAACTGCGCTCACCGCCCGGCGCCACGAGGACGCCGATCCGCCCCGTCGTGGCGCCGGCGACGCGCACCACCCGCATCGTCACGTGGTCCGCCTCCATCGCCTTGACCAGAGCACGACCGGCGCTGTCGCGGCCGACGGCGGCGATCATGCTGCTGTGGGCACCGAGGCGGGCCAGCCAGCGCGCCGTCGTGGCTGCCGATCCGCCCTGCACGATCGACACGCGGCCGGCTACGTCGGTGCCGATGACGATCGGCTCCGCCGGCGCCAGCACGACGTCCAGGACGAGATCGCCCACGACCACGATGCGCGGCGCACCGGTCGCCTCGCCACGCCGCGGACGCGACGGGCGCCTGGGGCGATGCGGGCGGTGGAGACGGGGCGGGCGGATGGCCGGCATGCCCCGAGCATACCGGTCCGCGACGGCCGCGGAGGCGATCCTGGACGCTAGACTCGCGCGGTGAAGTGGATGGCGGTCTGAACGCGCTTTCGGGCCGTTGGTCGGCGTCCGCCACGGCATTTCGCGACGTCCTGTCAGTCCGGGCGCTGCGCCGGGTCGAGGCGGGCTGGCTTCTGTTCAATGCCGCCGAGTGGGCAGTCTGGGTCGCCGTCCTCATCTATGCCTACAGTGCCACCGGATCGGCATCCGTCGGGCTCGTCGCAGTGGCCCAGCTCGTGCCGGCGGCCGTCGCCGCGCCAATCACCGCACGGCTCAGCGACCGGATGGCCCCTGCACGGGCCCTGACCCTTGCGTACGGCGTGATCGGCCTCGCGATGGTCACCACAGGAACTGGCATGGCCCTCGACTGGCCCCCGCTGGTCGTCTACGTATCGGCCGCGACAGTGGTCGCCTCGTACACGAGTGTCCGACCCCTCCAGATCACGATCCTGCCGGCCCTCGTGGGCCGGGCCGAGCAACTCACGGCAGCGAACGCGCTATCCACCATCCTCGAAGGTGTTGGCGTCCTCGTGGGCCCGCTGCTGTGCGGGGTCGTCGTCGGGGTGGCCACTCCGGCAGCGGTGTACCTGGGCGCCGGCGGCGCGACCCTGGTGGCGGCGCTGCTCACCCGTGGTGTCGGGGTCACGACGGATGTCGCGATCGCGCCGCCGTCCCCGCAGCGGACTCGGGTGGACCGCGGGATCGGAGCCGTCATGGCCGAACCGAGCCGATGGCTGTCGGTCCTCCTGTTGGCCACCCGCTTCGGGGTCGCTGCCGCCATGGACGTCCTGCTGGTCCTGGCAGCGATCGAGCTGTTGGGGATGGGCGATTCCGGTGCCGGCTATCTCGCGGCGGCGATCGGCCTCGGCTGGGTGCTTGGGGGAGCTTCGACGCTGGTGATCGTGGGACGGCCACGGCTCACTCCTCTGGTGCTCGTCGGCGCGCTGATCTGGGCGGTGCCGATCGTCGTCGTCGCGGCCGTGTCGCAGCCGGCGCTGGCCTTGGTCGCACTGGTCGGCGCCGGCATCGGAATCGCGGTCGTTGATGTCGCTGTACGCACCATCCTCCAGCGCCTCGTATCTACCGAGCAGCTCGCGAGCGTCTTCGGGATCGCCGAAGGGGCCTCGATGGGCGGCGCTGCGATCGGCGCCCTGATGGCGGGTGTTCTCGTGGCGACCCTGGGCCTGACGCGGGCGATGGTCTTGGCCGGCATCCTTCTCCCGGTTGTGGCCATCGGTGTCCTGCGGAGCGTCGGTCGCGGCGAGGCCGCCGTACGCATCCCGTTCCGGGAGATCGCGTTGCTACGCCGGATCCCGCTGTTCGCACCAGTCCCGGCGCCGGCCCTGGAGGCCGCCGCGTCTGCCCTGGTCCCCGTCTCGATGCCGGCCGGAAGCGCCGTGATCCGCGAGGGCGACGTGGGCGACCGGTTCTGGGTCCTGGACACCGGCGAAGTAGAGGTCGAACGGGGTGGCGATGTGATCGCGCGGCTCGGGCCCGGCGCGTCTTTCGGTGAGCTGGCGCTGATCCGCGATATCCCGCGGACGGCCTCGGTCATCGCGCGGACGGATGTCGAGCTCCTCGCCCTCGACCGCGGCGCGTTCCTCCTCACGCTGACAGCGTCGCCACGAGCCGTCACCGAGGCGTCGAGAGTCGCGGCGAGTCACCTGGAGCGTGACCGAGCCGCGCTGGCGACGGAGCCGCGCGACTGAGTCCGCCACCTACAATGACGGGCATCCTCCCCGCCCTCCCGGAGTCCCGCCCATGACCGCCGTGAAGCCCGAGCTCGACCAGTTGGCCATCGACACGATCCGCACCCTCGCGATCGACGGGGTGCAGAAGGCCAACTCGGGCCATCCAGGGGCGCCGATGGGTGCGGCGGCCATGGCCTACACGCTGTGGACTCGCTATCTGCGGCACGCCCCGACCCATCCCGACTGGCCGGACCGCGACCGCTTCGTGTTGAGCGCCGGACACGCCAGCATGCTGCTTTACTCTCTCCTCCATCTGACCGGATATGACGTCACGATGGACGACCTCAAGAGCTTCCGGCAGTGGGGCAGCATCACACC
>JANONZ010000420.1:0-6466 GCA_031421095.1 Thermomicrobiales bacterium | reverse complement strand
TCTTGATGTGGTGGTAGTCGAGGATCTGCCAGAGCTCGCCGTCGAGCTCGATGGCCACGCCCTTCTTGAGTTCACCGGTGCTGATCATGGACGAGCTCCTGGGCATGATCTCCGGCCGGTCGAGCAGGTGCGTGGTGCACGTACCGGCGGGATCTGTGGTGCTGGATGGACCTCGATCGTAGCAGACCGCCCGGCCTAGCTTCCGCCGCTGTACGCCCAGCCGCCGGTCAGGTTCGTCCCGTCCCCGTAGGTGATCAGGGTGCGCCTTCGCCGGTCTTGACGGTGCACGGGTTCTTCGTGCAGCGAACGACGATCGAGACGACACCGTAATGCCACCGCGACGACGGCAACTCCGAACTTGGCGATCCCCGTCACGCAAGCCTCACAGACGGACCGCCGTCACACCCCGACAACCACGACCTCCCGCGGGAATCGGGTCAGACGTTCGACCCGGCCAGCTGTCGCATCCAGAGCGATAAGGTCCTCGATGCGCACGCCCATCTCACCTTCGAGATAGACACCCGGCTCGACCGAGAAGACGGTCGGACTCGGAAGCGGGTCGTCGCTGGCCAACCTGCCGAGAGATGGCGCCTCGTGCGTGGCGAGGCCGATGCCATGCCCGGTACCATGGCCAAAGTGCGGGCCGTGACCGGCGGCGGTGATCACGTCGCGGGCGACCGCATCGATCGCCCGGCCGCTCGGCAACACGTCGGCTGGATCGCCGACGGCAGGCCCCGCGCGGCCCGCTCGGGACGCCGCCTCCTCGACGGCCGCGATCGCCGCGCCCTGTGCCCGCGCGACCAGTTCATAGATCCGCAGGTCCCGTTCCGAGGGCTCGCCGACGAACAGTGTCCTCGTCATGTCGCTCCGATAGCCGCCGACCTGTGCCCCGAAGTCGAACAGGAGCACCGTCCCGTCCCGCACCGGCCGATCGCCAGGGGAGCCGTGCGGCAAGGCCGCCTCTGGCCCGGACAGGCAGGCCACGTCGAAGGCCAGTGCCTCGGCGCCGCCGGTCCGCATCAACCACTCGAGGCGCAACGCGAGGTCCGCTTCGGTGACACCGGGCAGGATCTCGGGAAGCAGCGCGGCAAGGGCCCGATCGGCGACCGCGCAGGCCGCGGCGATCCGCTCGATCTCAGCCGGTTCCTTCGTCGCTCGGTCGGCCTCCAGCCAACCCTCCACCGGGACGAGCTCCACAGTTGGTGCGGCGGCCGCCAGGCGACCCCAGACTGCGTGCGACACCAGGCCGGCCTCGACCGCGACCCGGCGCGCACCGACCGATTCGAGCAGAGCAGACCATCGCGTCGGCAGGTCGTTGTATGCCTCGAACTGGCGGGCCTCCGGCGCCTCCCGGCGCGCCTGGATCGCGTAGCGCGTGTCGGCCAGCACCGTGACCTCGTCCCCGCTGACCAGGAACTGGCCGGAGTTGCCGGCGACCTTCTCTTCGCCATCGGCCAGCGCGAAACCGGTCAGGTAGCGCATGTGCTCGCGACGGACGCCGAAGTACGCGTCGACTCCGGCGCCGTCGAACCGTGCCCGCAGCCGCGCGAGACGAGCTGGTCGAGCCGTCCGGTCCGCCGCGTCCCACGCGGCGAGGCGTGCCGCCGGTGGCGGTCCGGCGAAGTCCGCCGGGTCCGGCCAATGCGTCAATTGATGTATCCGTACTTCTTTCGATTGGCGTCATGCTCCGCGATCGTCTTCGCGAAGGCGTGCGCCCCATCGCCCTCTGGGATGGCCAGGAAGTAGACGTACTTGTCGGTCGTGTCGGGTTCGAGGGCGGCATCGATCGAGAGCAGGCTCGGCGTGCAGATCGGCGCTGGGATGAGGCCGGCCGTCTGGTAGGTCTGGAAACCCTGGAGCGCTTCCGGAACCTTGACGTCGGCGAGCGCCACCCCTGGCGGCGTCCAGAACGCGTAACGCTGCCACGCGACGAACGGGAGCGCATGGAGTTTCATCGTGTCGATCGCATAGAAGACGGTGGGATCCGCATTCAGCAGCCGGGTCTTGACGCCAGCGATCCCATCGATCCGGTTCTGGTAGACGCCGGCGATGAGTGGTCGTTCCTCGTCGCGGACGGCCTCGCGCTCGACGATGGAGGCGAGCGCCATCACCTCGTAGAAGTTCAGGCCGCGCTCACCGGGCACGTCGAGGCGCGCGCCCACGTTCCCCACGAACTTGTCGAGCATCAGCCGGATCAGCTCCTCGGGCGTCGTTTCGGGCAACACCCGATACGTTGCCGGCCACAGGAACCCTTCGAGTGAGGCGCCCTTTGGCGCATCATCGCGGATCTTCTCCAGCCATGGGTAATCGGCGAGCAGTGCAGCGGGTGGCGACGTTGCCAAGTCGTAGAAGTCCTGGGGATCCATCTCCAGGTCACCCAGGGTCTGCAGCTTGGCGGTGACCTGCTCGAGACGCAGGCCCGTTCGCAGGGCGATATCCACGTACTTCACCAAGGGCGGCGAAAGCAGGGCGCTGACCAGTTGGTCGGGAGTCAGGTTCTTGCGAAGGACGAAGGTGCCCTGCTGGAGTGCCCCGGTCAGCTTGCGATCCGTCGCGATGAAGACGAATGCACGTTGATCTCCGATCAGATCTTCTTGCTCCAGCCGCGAGGCGATCGTCCGGGCGGTATCTCCCGGTTCGACGAGGAACTCGACCTGGCTGCCGTCGCTGGAGGCCGGCGTGGTCAGGGCACTCCCGAGGTTCTCCCGAACGATGTCACGGACGAAGGGCATCTGCAGGGCGGCGGGGTTGTCCTGGGCGACGCTCATGACGAAACCATCGACTACGGGCCGAAGGGCAGTCAGGGCGGTCGCCACCACGATCGCGGCGAGGACGAAGGCGAATACCAGGAATTTGAGCAGGCCCACGAGGCCGCTCCCGCCTGGGCCACCGCCCCCGCGGTTGCGCCGCGGTGGCTCCGAGTACTCGGGGGTCGATTCGGTGGCGTAGGCATCTGGATCGTACGGGCGAGCGTGCGAAGCGCGGCGGTCCCTGGGGCGTCCACCAGAGCGGAGCGTCATCGGTTGACCTCGTTGGGATCGGGACTGCGCGGCACCGGCGAATGGCGGGGCAGCGACGACCGGCGACCGGCTCGTGTGTCGAGCTCGTCCTGCAGGATGATCGCCGCCGCCTCGCGATCGACGCGTGCACGATAGGTGTCCCGTTGCATCTTGCTCGGCGGCCCACCGGACCGTCCCCGCTTCATGGGCCCGAGTCGGGTTTCGGCGAGGTGACTGCTCAGGCGCTCATCCCGGAACGAGAGCGGGAGGCGCAACTGCTCACCCAGAGCCTCCGCCCATGTCCGCGTCAACGCAGCCTGCGGGCCTTCCGCGCCCGACGCCTCCAGCGGAAGCCCGACCACGAGCTCATCGATGCCCTGCGCCGTGATGACCGCCTCCAGCGCAGCCGCATCTGCGGCGAGATCCGGCCCGCGCCGGAGCGTCGCGTGCGGTCGAGCTCCGGACCCATCGTCGTCCGCCACGGCCAGACCGATCCTCCGCTCCCCGAGATCGATGCCGAGGAGACGGCTCACGGTGCGTTGCCGGAACTTGAAGATGGCTTCCCCGACGGCCCCGGACCGCTGATCGGGACGGCATGTTCGACCGTCATGTCAACGCGGTTCGCGTACGTTGGGATGGATCTGACCCAGTCCGGCCAGACCTCGATCTGCACGGTTCCATAGGGTGCGAGGATGACCCGCGCCTCATCCACGGACTTGCCCAGCACGAGGCTCCTCAGCAACTCCGGGTCGAGGACGGCGATCTGCTGGGCCGTCACGCTGACGGGGAAGCTGACGGTCTGATCGGTCACGATCGGAGCACCCGGGTTGATCTCCATGGAGTCGGGGACGAGCTCGTAGCCGGGCTTGACCGACCCCCGCAACTTCACCTCGGCGATCTGGCCGACCGGTGCGGCGTCGACCGCGATGACCGAACCTGTCGCGCTGAGCCCAAGGTCGAACGACACGATCTCCTGGCCGACGAGGGTCGCCGGGTCGACCGTCGGCGTCGCCTCGCCGGACTTGGCGGTACCCGGGAAGACGGTCGCCCCAGCGGACGCGAGTGCCGGGTCCTGGACTCTGGCCTGGAATGACGCCTCGAGTGACTCCTTGAGCGACGCCACCGCTGCGTCGACGTCCTTCTGCGTGACTCGCGGGAAGTCAGTGCTGGTGCCGCCCGTCGTCGCGTCCGGGTTATTGACCTTGAGGGTGATGGGGTCCTCTCCCCTGGGGATGATCCGGATCGTATTGGGCTCGACATCGCCGTCCGTGCCACCATCGACGGCCGTCACCTTGACAGTCGCTGTCGAGGGGATGATGGTCAGACCGACGAGATCGGCGCGCGCGAGCCTGATCGTCGCGTTCGTCCGGAAGCGGACGCCGCCCTGGGTGCTCACGATGCTGCCGGCCGGCACGGTGTTGGGGCTCAGGAAATCCAGGTTCTCGAAGCGGACGGTCCCGGTCGCCTTGGTGACTTCGGTCCTCTTGCCTGTCGCCGTGAACGTCCCGTTGGCACTGACCTCGATGGGCACCTTCTCCGCCGGCACGACGAAGGCCGTCGCGTCCGGCACCGTCGCGGCGGGGTCGGCGACGATGGTCAACCCCAGTGGCCCCACGCGCTCCGTCTTCGGTGTGACGGCGATGGTCGCCGAAGGCAGGAGCAGATACGCACCGACCCCGGCGACGAGGACCGCGAGCGCGAGGATCGCCAGCCCGACCAGGAGCGGCGTCCGCGAAGTCCTTCGGCTGGCGGGCCGCACGAGAGCAGGTTCGGGGGCTCGCGGTTCGGGGACTCGCGGCTCCGGGGCTCGCGGGTCCGGGGCTCGCGGCACAGTCGTTCGGGCCGCGTCGCCGCGGGGGGCAGCGGCGCTCAGTCCAGTCGCGCTGACCGCCGGTGCGGGCGATGGACCTTCGTCATCCGCATGGTCCACCGCGCCACCCCGATCTCCGCGCTCCGGCACCAGCAGCGACGATTCATACTCGCTCACAGAACTGAACACCGGCAGTCCCGCAGACGCCGCCAGGGCGCGAGTCGCCGGATCGCCGGAGACGATCGACAGTCGCTTCTCGTGGGTCAGGGCATCGCGCGACATGAGCCTGAAGTTGATCCGCGAGGTCGCGACTCGTGAGCCGTACGGCAGGACCGCAGCGACTCGTGAGCCCTCCACCTCGCGGATGCGTGCGGCTGCCGAGGTGATCTCGTCGTCAACGTCGAGGTAGATGATGCTGCCGGCCATCGCTCAGACCTTCATCGCACGCAGGACGCGCCGCAACGCCGCATCAAGGGCGTCATCGGACGTCTGCAGCTCGATGGCCTGGAAGGCGAGACCCAGCGGCGTGACGTCCTGCTGGTCGACGAGCAGCGCCGTGGCATCCGAGATCGTCTCGATCTGGTCCGGAGCCATGATCGTGACTTCCGGCGGTCGAGCGAAGGGCAGGCGCTGGTAGAACTCGACCGTCGCGAGTGCCGCCCGGATCTCGGGGAGGCGCGACCCGCCGCCGCACAGGAAGATCCGCCCGGGAAGAAGGTCGCCGCCCGACAACTCCTCCATCACAAGCTCCACGCCGGCCGCCCACACCCGCACGTCATCCGCAATGATCCGGGCGATGTCCGCCGCCCCGTCCACTGCGATGCCGCGGGCGTAGTCCACCTTGAGCGCCTCGGCCCGCGGGAACGGGAGGTCCAACCGGTCCGCCAGGGATTTCGTGAAGGCGCGACCACCGAGCGCGAACATGCGCGTGCCCTCGATGCCGCCCGAACGCACGAGCGCCACGTCCGTCGTCCCGCCACCGACGTCCACGAACAGGGCACCGGCCTGGCGGATATGGTCGCTGCCGAGCACCCGCGCGACAGCGTAGGGCTCCGCGACGATCTCGAGCAGCTCCAGGTCCAGCTGCGACGCGACACTCTGGAGCGCGCCCAGGTGCACGAGCGGTGCGAAGGCGTTGAAGATGCCGATCTTGACGTGCCGCCCCTTGAACCCGACCGGATTGGTCAACGCGTAGCCATCGATGGAGGCGCCGGTCACCGCCGCATGGACCAGACGCACGTCGACGTGCGGCAGACCGGTCTCCCAGGTGATCGCACGCTCTGCCTCGTGGAGCGCCTCGCGCTGGACGATGTCGATGAGCTTCTGGAGCTCGCCTTCGGTGATCGGCTGGTCCGGCTTCTTGCGCTCCTGGCTGTGGGTCGTCGTGAAGCCCTTCACGAGTTCGCCGGCGATCCCGATGACGACCTGGGTGGGGCGAAACCCGGCCATCTCCTCCGCTTCCTGGAGGGCGACCGCGCAGTTGTCGACGACCGCCGCGATGTCGGCGACCGTGCCGGACTGCATGTGGGAGAGGCCCTGGCGCTTGCGGCCCACGCCGCGGACCGTGCCGTGCCCGGCCGCGTCGATGTCGAACACGAGCGCCTTGGCGAATTCGGTCCCGACATCGAGGGCCGTACAGGCGGCCAGTGCCTCCGAC
>JANONZ010000419.1:0-2920 GCA_031421095.1 Thermomicrobiales bacterium | reverse complement strand
CAGGCGCATGACGACGTAGTACGCCTCGGACGGCAGCGTCTGCTCGCTCGTCTGGCCCTGCGGCACGGTCCACAGGTCGTCCTTCCGGAAGAACTGCTGGGTGTTCGTCACGTGGTATCGGCCGAAGACGCGGGTCTGGACATTGAACAGCTCCTCCGGCACGCGGACGTGCTGCCGAAGATCGTCGGGCATCGCGCAGAAGGGCTTGAACAGGTCAGGAAAGACGCCCTGATAGGCCCGGATGATCGGGTCATCCGGGTCGGCCACGTAGAACTGCATCGTCCCGTCGTAGGCGTCCATCGTGATCTTCACGCTGTTCCGGATGTAGTTGAACGGCTGAGCCCCAAGAGCAGTCGAGTCGAGCGTGGAAAGATCGAATGGCTGGGCGTTCGGGAACCGATCCGACGTCGTGAACGCATCCTGGACGTAGACGAGGCGGCCGGCTTCGTTGATGACAAGGTAGGGATCCTTGTCGAAGCGCAGGAACGGTGCGATCCGGCTTAGCCGGTCCCCGAGCGAGCGGTGGAACAGCAGCTGGCTATCGCGGGTGACCTGGTCGCTGATGAGCAAGTCCAGGTCGCGGAACCGCAACGAGAAGAGCAACCGCATCATGGTGTTGTCGAGGCGGATGCCGGACGTCCCTGTCCAGCGGGTCTGGGTGCCGACGGAACCGCCGACGTCGCTCTCGCCGGTCGGAAAGTCGAACTCGTCCTGCTGGGCGCCGACGACGACGTACGAACTGTCTCGCTCCCCGAAGTAGACCCGCGGCTCCGAGATCGTCGGGGCGCCGCGCGTCGATACCGGCGGCAGGTTGCTGATGATGAGCCGCGGCTGCCCTTCGCCACTGACCTCGTTGACCGGCACCATCGCGACGCCGATCCCGTGGGTGTAGATGACCCGCTGGTTGACCCAGCCGGCGGCGGCCGGGTTCTGGTCCAGGGCAAGCTCGCGGGCGGACAGCATGACCTGGCGCTGGACGCCGTCGATGCGGTAGCGGTCCGTGTCGACATCGGTGAAGTCGTAGTAGCGACGAACCGTCTGGAGCTGGTCAAGGCTGGTCCGGAGCGGCCTGTAGTCCCACAGGCGGGCGCTTGCGAACGTGTCCGCCTCACGGTCGATCTGGTCCGCGGTGAGGACGGCGTCCCCGCTGAACGACTGGTCCTTCCAGTCATCGAGGTCGTACGCCAGCCGCGTCATCGCGATGTTGTTGCCGATATAGCGCTCTTCCTGGGCGTACTGGTTCGGTTCGACGGTGAAGCGCTGGATCGCCTCCGGGTAGAGCCGGCCGATCACCAACGAGGCGAAAAACCACACGGAGATGGTCAAGGCAAGGGGCCACAGCATCCGGGTGAAGGAGGCGCCGACCAGCAGGACGGCGGCGATCCCGGACATCACCGTCAGCACGTCGTAGGCGAAGAACTGGGCGTTCTGGTCGGTGAAGCTGACGCCCGCGGCCACGCCCCGGGTGCTGTACGAGAGGTCGAACTTGTCGAGCTGGTAGCCGAAGGCCACCGACAGGAGGAACAGCCCACCGAGTACCGCCAGATGGATCCGGGCGGGGGTCGAGAAGACGAGTCCGCCGCGCGACGCCCCCACCAGGTAGCGGCCGAGCGAGATGATCAGGGCGGCCACGACGACGCCATTGAACAACCCCTGAACCAGGCGCAGGAACGGCAGCTCGAACAGGAAGAAGCTCACGTCCCGGCCGAAGATGGGATCGGTGACCACGCTTGCCGTCGCCGGCGAGAATGGCACGCGGTGGATCCACAGAAGGACCGTCTCCCAGGCCGACGAGACCGAGGCGCCGATGAGGACCGCGAGGAAGAGGGCGAGGGCCCCGAGGGCGACGCCGGCGAGCGGGGTCAGGTCCGGCAGGTCTCCCGCCTGAAAGGCGATCTGACCTGGGGCGCCGTTGCCGTTGCGGGTACGACCGAACTGACCGGGCCGGTCGCGCGGCGATTGGGACGCCTGTGCCGCTTCGCTGAGCCAATCGATGAACGATCGAAGTGGCTGGCCTCCTTCGACGGGCGGCGGCGACAGGTGGCGGGCCAGGAACAGATTCGCCAGCAGGAGAATGGCGGCCACGAGGAACGCGCCCAGGAAGAGGCCGATCGTCGCACTGAGGCGAGTGAAGAAGACGGAGTCGAAACCGACGCTGACATACCACAGGGCGTCGGTCCACAGGTCCAGCCCGACGCTGAACAGGAGGAACAGCGCGAAGACCGCAAGGATCGCCGCGCCGAGCCCGATCTGCCGGCCGACCCGGGCGGCGCCCCCGCCGGAGTCCGCTCCATCGTTCGGGCCACCTGGCGTTCCGCCGCGCGGCGGACCGGAGCGACGCGGCGGGACAGACGTGGGCCGGCGGGTTGCATCGCGGCCGTGCTCGCCGGAGTCGACATCCTCGCCGTCATTCGTGTCCGGAGCGGTCGTCTCGCCGGCATCGGTGGCGGCGGCGGCGTCCTGTTCCTGGTCGTCGTCGTCCGGATCCTCGTCTGGTCCGGAGTTGCCACGCCGCGACTTCACCGGTCCCGGATCCTCGCCACGGGCGGCGGCCTCGCGGCGGCGCATCTCGTCCATGAAGTCGTCGAACAGTTCGCGCATCCGGGCCAGTCTAGCCGACCGGCCGGGTCATCGTCGATGGAGACCCTCGATGGACCGACGGAACGCGGTCAGGACCGTCCCGGACAACTCGTTCGGGCGCATGGCCGCGGCCCGGGCTGGCTCGAACCGGAAGCCGGCCCGGATCGCGAGGGGCGTCCGCCACGGACGCGTCGGGTCATCCGGCGGGACGACGTGACCGAGGCGCAGTTGGAGCCGACCGGCGTCCTCAAGGATCATCCCCGACAGTGCCCCGCTGATCGCCGGACCCAACCGGCCCAGGGGCGGATCGGGCGGGGGGCCGGCGTCCGGCGCCACATCA